>JALZIX010000263.1 GCA_030860025.1 Actinomycetota bacterium | reverse complement strand
GTCGAGCCGCCGCCACCCCCACCGCCGGTGGAGCCGCCGCCGCCAGCAGAACCGCCGCCAGCGGAACCGCCGCCAGCGGAACCGCCCGCGCCGGGCATCGGTTGCGCGGACCTGTCCGAGCAGTACTCGGGGTCGTTGGCGGGCTCGCAGGACCAGGACTACTACGCGAGCAGTTCCGGCTTCGTGGTGCCCGCCGGTACGCAATCGGGTTGTCTGGACGGGCCTGCCGGCGTCGACTTCGACCTGGCGCTGCAGTTCTGGCAGGGCAGCAGATGGGTAACGGTGGCGATCAGCCAGAGCCTGCGCCCGGACGAGCGCATCACCTACTCCGGCCCGGCTGGCACGTATCGCTGGCGGGTGTACTCGTTCTCCGGTAGCGGCAACTACAGCTTCGGGATGCAGCGGCCCTAGATTTCAGCGGCCCTGGTTCGGGTGGCCGCCAGATTTTCCAACGGCCCTGGTTCCAGCAGCGGCAGTTCGGGCGGCGCAGTTCAGGGCGGCGGCATCGGTCGCTGGTCAGGCCGGCGGGTCCGCCGTACGCGCAAGGCGGGTGCCACGAACGAGCAGGACGGCGACGGTCGCACCGAGAGCGCACGTGACGGCGATCGGTATCGGCGCGACCTGGGCACCGAGCGTGCCGATCACCGCCCCGACTACCGGGGGCAGCGCGATGCCGCCGAGGTTGCCGGCGACCAACACCGTGGCGATGGCATGCCTGGCTTCGGGTTGATCGGCACTGACCCACGCGAGGCCGGTGGGGAACACCGGGCCGATGGCGAACCCGACCAGCACGTACGAAAGCCCGCCGAGCGGAACCAGGTAGGTCACCATGAGCATCGCCGCGGCCAGGATCGTGCAGGCCGCCAGCAGCGGTCCGGCGTCGACCCGGAGGCCGACCACGGCAGCGCTGAGGCGTCCGCCGGCCAGGCCCAGATAGAACAACGACGTCGCGAATCCCGCCGAACCGATGCCCTCGCCGACAGCCCCGATGTGTGTGGGCGCCCAGGCACCTGCGCTGATTTCGGCGGCGACGAAACAGGCGAACATGAGCGCGAAGCCGCCGAGGCGCCGGGAGCGGACTTTCTCCGGAGAAAGTGCCTTCTGCGAGCCGGTAGACCGCACCTTCTCCGGAGAAAGTGCGGTCTGTGGGCTGGCCAGAGCGCTGCCGGGAAGGGCCGCGAACAACCCGGCAGCCGCCGCGGTCAGGATGGCGTAGCCCAGCCAGGCCAGGCGCCCGGAACCGTCCGGCAGCAGCGCGACACATACCGGTCCGAGCACCGCGCCCATCCCGAAGATGCCGTTCTGCAGGTTCAGCAAGAACGTCGAGCGCCGGCTGGGATAGGCCGCAGCGATCACACCGTTGGCCAGCGTCGTGCCACCGCCGTACCCGAACCCGATCCAGACGCCGCCGACCAAGAGGAGCCACCACGTTGGTGCAAGGGCCAAGCCGGCTAGCCCGCCGACGAGAAACAGGCAGGAAACCTGCAGCAAGAATCGGGTCGAGACGCGGGACTGCAGCCAAGCGCTCGCGATGATGGCCACGGTCGCGCCGGCGGGCACGGCCGAGACGAGGAACCCGGTCTCGACCGTGCTCACCGAGAACTGTCGCCGGATCAGGGGAAGCAGCGGGCCGTACGAGGACGCCAACAGGCCCATCGAGAAGAGAAGTGTCAGGCACCCGGCCACCACGGCCCGAGGCAACCCGACCCGACCCGGGGCCGGGTCCTCGCATATCACGGGCTCACGCGGAACCCGTTACTTGAAAGTAACCATTTCGCCGCGCCCTCGTTGTCCCTCCCATTGACGAACGCATGCGCCTTCCGCTCGCGGCTCGAGAGCCGGTTTTGAGGAGTGACCATGAAGTCAGCAGACACGGGGACCATCCAACACGCGGGAAGGTCGGGCTTCCGGGCGGGTAGATGGGGCCGGGCCGGTAGATGGGGCCGGGCCGGCAGATGGGCTCGGGCGGGCAGATGGGGTCGGGCGGGTAGATGGGGTCGGGCGGGTAGCTGGGGTCGGGCCGGCAAATCGGACGAGGCCGGTGTGCAGCACAAGGCGTCAGCGCTGCTGCTGGGGCTGGCACTCACGGTCGGTTCGCTCTCCCTGGCCAACCCGGCCAACGCTGACCCGGACGGCATCAACGCCGAGGTACAGCCCTACCTTGCTACTCAGCTCGGAGGACTCGCACCCCTGGCCCGTACCGAGGTCCTGGTCCATGGCAAGAACATCGCGGCCGCCCGGGCGGCCGTGTCGGCCAGTGGCCTGCGGCTGATCACCACCTTCGACAAGATCGGCGTGGCTGCGGCGCGGGGAACGGCTGATCAGATCCGGCTGGCCGGCAATCAGCCGGGAATCACCTATCTCGAGGGCAACACCCCCATCGCGTACACGCTGGATACGTCCAACATCGCCACTCGGGGCGCGGAGGCGGTAGCAACGCAGACCGGCGCGAACGGTCGTCCGTTGAACGGCACCGGAGTGTCGGTCGCGGTCATCGACTCCGGCGTCGACCCGACCCATCCGTTCTTCCGCAACCCGGACGGGTCCAGCGCCGTCGTCGCGAACCTGAAGAGCGTCTGCCTGCTCGAGACCACGACGAGCACCAGCTGCGTTCTCCGGGTCCCGAACTTCCTGGACACCGACACGGTCTCCGGTGGCGGTCACGGCACCCACGTGGCCGGCATCGTCGCCGGCCGCCCGACGACGCTAACCGACGGCACGCGGCTGCAGGGCGCGGCACCGGGCGCAAGCCTGGTCTCCATCTCGACCGGCGCCGTACTGCTCATCATCGGTGCCGACTCAGCGCTGAACTGGGTGCTGGAGAACCACCGTGCCCCGTGTGGCGCGGGGGTGCCGGCCGCGACATGTCCGCCGATCAAGGTGACGA
>JALZIX010000261.1 GCA_030860025.1 Actinomycetota bacterium | reverse complement strand
GTACTGGCCGGCCTGCGGATCGAGTCGTCGGTCCTTTCGACGCTGTCGACTCCGTACCTGCCCAAGCTGCTGGCCGCCGACGACACCCTCGGCGCGTTGGTCATGGAGGATCTCGGCACCGAGGGCTGGCTGCCGCACGGAACGGGCGGGCACTGGCCGGTCCCACCCCAGGAGGCGGCAGAATCGATCTGGCGGACCGCGGAGGCGATCCGAGCCCTACCGATCCCCGCGGGCCTGCCGTCGGGGCACAGGGGTCTGTCAGCAGTCTGGGATCGCGTCGGTGAACTCGACCGCGAGCCCATGGGAATCGCCGAAGCGTGGTGGCTGCAGACCGGTCCGCTCCTACGTGAGGCCGCGGCACAGCATGACTTCGCCGCCACCGTCTTGGTGCACGGCGACTTCAAGGGGGCGAACTTGTGTTTGCGACACGGGTACGTGATGGCCGTGGACTGGTCCGGCGCACATATCGGCGATCCGAGCACTGACGTTCTGGAGGCGGCGATCTGGTTGCGGATGGCGGGGGCGAAGGTGGCGCCGCCAGGATTGGAGATGTTGCCGCTGTTGTCGGTCTATGGGGGGCTGCTCGTACAGGAGTACCTCACCCTCGACTGGAAACCCGATGCTCAGGGCCAACGGGCGCGCGATCTCAAACGCCGTACTGCACTCGAAACACTGTCGGGATTCAGCGAGTTGATCGGTCTGCCGTCCCCGAACGGTTGACGCCGCTGCCAAGCGAGCACACGGCAGCCGCCGTGGGCCAGCGGCAGCACACTGACGACGCGGCCTGGCTTGGTCGGCCAGCCGTACGGATATATCGTCTACACAGGAGGACTAAATGCCAACTTTCGTGGTGGACCCTGAAGGACCCCGCTCAACGCGGTTGAAGGTAGCGGCACCTCGGCGTCTCCGATCGCTCGACGGAGCCGTGATAGGGCTGCTGGACAACGCCAAGCCAGGCGCCCGCGAGTTGTTCGACGGGATGACGCCCAAGCTCGCGGAGTTGGGCGTCAAAGACTTCGTCTACCGACGCAAGGTCCATCCGGCCGGACCCAGCCCGCACGTCGCCGAAGTCGCGGACCGGGTAGACGTCGCAATCAGTGCCCTCGGCGATTGAGGCGCCTGCACGTCGTGGAGTCTCCACGACGCCATGGAAGTCGAGAAGCGGGGTACGCCGGCGGTCTTGATCGCCACAGAAGTGTTCGTGACGCTGGCGCGAGCCGAGGCTGAGGCCTTCGGAATCCCCACTTTCGACGTACTGGTTGTGCCGCATCCGCTAGCCAGCCTGGCACCGCAGGCAATCCACCGCCACGGCGAAGACCTGGTGGGTGACGTTGTCCGTGTCCTGACGCTGGGAGTGGAGCATTGACAACCATCGAGCTGGCCGAGTCCGAAGCGACAGAAGAGGGCTTCAACTCCTTCGCCCTGGAACGCGGATGGGGCGACGGTCTTCCGCTCATCGCCCCCACGCCGGAGCGGCTAGCAGCTCATCTTCGGTACTGCCCGCACGACCCTGAGGAGTCGATCGGCACTGTGCCGCCGGCGAATCATGAGGCGACCTACGAAGCCGTGGCAGCCAACGCCGTCATGGCAGGATGCCGGCCGGAGTACTTGCCGGTGATTGTGGCTGCCGTATCAGCGTTATTGGACCCAGCTTTCAACCTCTACGGGCTGCAGGCCACGACGAACCCGGGCGGGCCGCTCGTGCTCATAGGCGGTCCGGTAGCCGAGGAAATCGACTGCAACGGTGGCGGCAATGCTTTCGGGCAAGGCTGGCGCGCGAATGCGACCATCGGCCGGGCCATCCGACTGATCCTGAACAACATCGGTGGAGCCAAGCCGCAGGTGATCGACCGAGCGACCCAGGGGTTCCCGGGAAAGTACAGCATGTGTGTCGCGGAGAACCGGGCGAAGACACCATGGCCGGAGTTTCACGTCAGCCGTGGGATGGAACCCTCCGAAAGTGCCGTCTCCGTGTTCTCGGTGCAGGGCTTCCACAACATCATCGACCTCACGAGCAGCACGGCACGCGATGTGCTCCTCACGATGTCAGCCGGCATGTCCGCGTGGGGCACCAACGACATGACGCATGGCGGCCAGCCGGTGATCGTCCTGGCCCCTGAGCATGCGAACCTGATTGCGGTCGAGGGATGGAGCAAGGCGGACGCCAGCCGGTTCATCTTCGAGCGTGCACGCTTTGACCTGGGCGTTCTGCCGCTCGCCGCCCAGGAGCTCATGTTGACCCGCCGGCCTCAGTGGATAAACCCTGCAAGCTTCCCGGTCGCGGACTCTCCGGAGGATATCCATGTCCTCGTCGCGGGAGGCCCGGGAATTCATGCGATGTACCTGCCGAGCTTCGGTGCCAGTCGGATCATCACCCGGCGTCTGGAGCTCCTGGACGGCCGGTCGGCTGGATCAATTCACGACTACCGTCAGAAGGACTGAGGCCCGTCCCCGTCGCCGGCCCCGCGCTCAATGCCTGGGCGGCGGCGAGCACCGCCGAGACCAGACTGGCCTGTGGGCGACGGCCGAGCCGTTCAAGAGGCCCGGAGACCGAGACCGCCGCGATCACCCTGCCATCTGCTTCGCGAACGGGTGCCGACACCGAGGCGACGCCGGCTTCGCGCTCGGCGCTGCTGTGCGCGTACCCCCGTCGGCGTACCTCGGCGAGAGTTCTGGCGGGGAAAGAGGCGTCGGCGACCACCGCTTCGTCGCCCTGACGGGTCGACCAGGCAAGCAGGACATGGGCCGCGGAGCCGGCCGTCATGGGAAGCCGGGCGCCCAGTGGAACCGTGTCCCGCAATCCGCTCGGGCGCTCTGCCATCGCGGTGCACACGCGGACGTCGTCCTCGCGCTCGAACAATTGGGCACTCTCGCCGGTGTCTCGGCTCAACTGCTCGAGGATCGGTCCGGCGCGTACCGCAAGGTCTGGGAATGCACCGTTGGCTAACTCCTTCAGCAGCGGTCCGGCTGTCCAGGCACCAGCATCGTTGCGTCGCAACAAGCCGTGCCTCTCGAGAGCGACCGCGATCCGGTGCGCCGTGGCCCTGGGCAGGTCGACGCGCTCGACCAGTTCGACCAGGGTCACCGGGGACAACGCCGCTTGACGAAGCACCAGTACTGCTTTGTCAAGCACGCCGATGGCGCTAGTGTGTCCCACAGCGCGATACTAGCGTCTCACTATGTGAGATTCCAGGCCGTACTAAGAAAGACGGAGGTGTACCTATGGCCGGCACGTTGGCGGAGAAAGTCTGGGAGAGTCACGTCGTACGACGGGCCGACGACGAGCCCGACTTGCTCTTCATCGATATGCATCTGGTCCACGAGGTGACCAGTCCGCAGGCTTTCGACGGCTTGCGCGCCGCCGGTCGTCGGGTCCGCCGGCCGGATCTCACTCTGGCAACCGAGGACCACAACGTCCCGACGCTGAACATCGACCAACCGATCGCTGATCCGGTATCCCGCACCCAGATCGACACGCTGCGGCGTAACTGTGCGGACTTCGGAATCCGGTTGTACGCCATGGGAGATACCGAGCAGGGCATCGTGCACGTCATCGGCCCGCAACTTGGCCTGACGCAGCCGGGCATGACGATCGTCTGCGGAGACAGCCACACCTCCACCCACGGAGCCTTCGGCGCTCTTGCCTTCGGCATCGGCACCAGCGAGGTGGAACACGTGCTGGCCACCCAGACACTTCCAGTTGCGCGCCCCAAGACCATGGCAGTCAACGTCGAGGGGGACCTGCCCGACGGCGTGAGCGCCAAGGACATCATCCTCGCGCTGATCGCCAAGATCGGCACAGGAGGCGGCCAGGGTTACGTTCTGGAGTACCGCGGTGCCGCGATCGAGGCCCTGTCGATGGAGGGCCGGATGACGGTCTGCAACATGTCCATCGAGGCCGGCGCCCGGGCGGGCATGATCGCACCCGATGCGACGACCTTCGAGTTCTTGCAGGGCCGACCCCACGCGCCCTCGGGCAGGGCATGGGAGGAAGCAGTCGCGTACTGGAGGACACTTCGATCGGACGAGGACGCGATTTTCGACGCCGAGGTCACCCTGGACGCCGCAACGCTCGCACCGTTCGTGACCTGGGGCACCAACCCCGGTCAGGGTGCGCCGCTGAGCGCTTCGGTTCCAGACCCCGACGACATCCTCGATCCAGGTGAGCGCATCTCGGCGCAGAAGGCGTTGACATACATGGACCTGAAGCCGGGAACGCCTCTGCGTGAGGTCGCCGTGGACACGGTGTTCGTGGGGTCGTGCACCAATGGACGGATTGAGGACCTCCGCGTCGCCGCCGAACTCATGCGCGGCCGCAGGGTCGCGTCGTCGGTGCGCATGCTGGTCGTACCTGGCTCGATGCGGGTCAAGCAAACTGCGGAGGAAGAAGGCCTCGACCAGATCTTCCTCGACGCGGGCGCTGAATGGCGTAGTGCCGGCTGCTCGATGTGCCTCGGCATGAATCCGGACCAGCTCGCACCGGGGGAGCGAGCAGCATCGACCTCGAACCGCAATTTCGAAGGACGACAGGGCAAGGGCGGGCGTACCCACCTCGTCTCACCGGCGGTGGCGGCCGCGACGGCTATCACCGGCCATCTTGCCTCACCTGCTGAGTTGGGCGATGCATCATGAATCCAGTCACCGTGCATCGCGGAATCATCGCCCCGCTGCGGCGGACGAACGTAGACACCGACCAGATCATCCCGGCGGTCTACCTCAAGCGGGTCACCCGCAGTGGCTTCGAGGACGGTCTGTTCGCGACGTGGCGGGCGAACGAACCGGACTTCGTGCTCAACACGGCACAGTACGCGCGGTCCTCGGTCCTGGTAGCAGACAACGACTTCGGTACCGGATCCTCCCGGGAGCACGCCGTCTGGGCGTTGCTGGACTACGGGTTCCGAGTGGTCATCGCGCCGCGCTTCGGCGACATCTTCCGCAACAACGCGCTCAAGTCCGGGCTGCTGGTGATCGAGTTGCCGATCGCCGATGTCGAGAGTCTGTGGCAGCATGCCGAAACGCATCCAGATCAACCGGTCGAGGTCGACCTCATCGGCAATGAGATCCGCTACGGGAAAGCAACTCTGCCGTTCGCGATCGACTCCTACGCCCGCTGGCGGCTGCTCGAGGGACTCGACGACATCGCTCTGACGCAGCGACATGATGATCTCATCGCCGAGTTCGAAAAGACCCGGCCGGAGCGGCTTCCCAGCGTGAGCTAGCCGACCGCTGGCCCCAAACCCGTTGCCCGATACAGCGAAACGCCGGGTAGATAGTTGAGTATCACTCTAAGAAGGCTTAACTTGCTTGTCGGAGAGTCGTACGCAGCTACACCGGGGGCACCGCACGGGTGCATCCCTGCAACGTCCGGGAGGACACGTGAATAAAGCTGAACTGATCGATGCGGTGGCTGCCAAGACCAAGACCGACAAGAAATCCACTGGTGCAGTCATCGAGACGATGGTGGATACGGTCCTGCGCGCGGTAGCTACCGGAGAGCGGGTGGCCATCACGGGGTTCGGAGTTTTCGAGAAGCGCGAACGGGCCGCACGGACTGCGCGCAACCCCCGGACGGGTGTGGCCATCCGGCTGAAGAAGACCTCGGTTCCGGCATTCCGTCCGGGTCAGGGATTCAAGGACGTGGTCAGCGGCGCCAAGCGACTGACCAAGAACACCACGGCCAAGCGGACGTCGGCGTCGTCGGCGACCAAGGCGGCGCCGGCCAAGGCCTCTGCGAAGAAGACTGCGCCGGCCAAAAAGTCTGCGCCAGCCAAGAAGACGACAGCGACCAAGGCCACCACCAAGCGCGCCCCGGCTGCTAAGAAGACAGCTCCCAGCAAGCGCGTCGCGGCTAAGGTCCTGGCCTCGAAAGCCCCCGCGAAGAAGTCAATCACCAAGAAGACCGCGGCCAAGGTCCTGGCCAAGAAGTCCGGCAAGAAGGCCAAGAAGTAACGGCTCAGTCCATGTTCGGCGGGTAGTAGTCAGCCCGCACCCGTCCGCCGCTCGTGGCCAGGGCCCAGACGCCGGCCTTGGCCACGATCGGCGCTAGGGGTTCCGGGGCCTCTGTCGACGGTAGCCCGGCGATCAGGGCCGGGAGGACACCTCCCTGGCTGGAGATCACCGTGACGTCCTCGGTTGAGGCGAGGGCTGCCCGAAATCGGTCACCCGCCGGCTCTGGGTCGGCAGTGAAGTCCTCCTCACCGAACATCGACGCGACCTCCACCCGCAGGCCCAACGACTCGGCAAGCGGCTCGACCGTCTGAATACAACGCACCGCCGGGGCTGAGAGCACCTGGGTGGGCGCGAACATCGCCAACAGTGACCCGAGCGCGTGCGCCTGGCATCGCCCGCGTTCGGACAGTCGTCTGTTGATGTCCGGGCCATCGGAATCGCTGCGCTGGCCGGCATCAGCATGACGTACGAGCAGCACCCGAACGACGCTCGGCGGAAGGTCGGTGAGTTCGCGTGCCAGACGTTGGTCGTGCGGATAGCTGAGCAGGCTGGCGGCCACGGCCACTGAGACCCATCGGACCTCGTCGACCTCGTTGTTGGGAATGAACTCACCGCCGGCCGGTTGCATCACCCAGTACGTGACTTCCTTGGGACCTTCCTTGGTTTGATAGGTCACTGGGGGTACGCGGTGCCCTACGACGACCGACAGGCCGGTCTCCTCGGCGATCTCGCGGACCGCCGCCTCGATCAAGGACTCGCCGGAATGCAGCTTGCCTTTGGGGAAGGTCCAGTCGTCGTATCGGGGACGGTGGACGAGGAGCACTTCGATCGGCTGGGAGCCGGCGGCGGGCCGCCAGATGATGCCGCCGCCGGCGAGGACCGGTTGGCGCATTCAGCTGTCCCGGTCGACGAGCCCTGAAATGAGTCTTGTCTGGTAGTCCTCGTCGCCGGATTGGGTCCAGGTTCCGTCCGCGTGGAGCTTCCAGCACCGGACGGAGGGACCCCATGCCAGGTCGGTCACGTCCGAAAGTTGTTGGCAGGCAACCGGATCGGTCACTTGGAGCATGACCTCGATTCGCCGGTCGAGATTGCGATGCATCATGTCGGCACTTCCGAGCCACCATTCGGGGTCGCCGTCGTTGGCGAAGTTGACGACTCGGGAATGCTCGAGGAACCGGCCCACGATGGAGCGGACCTCGATGTTGTCCGAGAAGCCCGCAACCCCGGGCCGCAGGGCGCAGATGCCGCGAACCAGCAGCCTCACCCGGACTCCGGCCGCAGACGCGCGGTAGAGGCCACCGATGATGCCTTCGTCGACCACTGCGTTGATCTTGAACGTGATGCCAGCAGGGCGACCCGCTCGGGCGTGCCCGATCTCGCGTTCGATCCGGTCCAACAGTCCCTGCCGGATACCACGCGGTGAGACCAACAGGGTGCGGTAGTTCGTCTGGCGTGAATAACCGGTCAGCGCGTTGAACAGGTCGGTGAGGTCCGCGCCGACCCGGGAGTCGGCGGTCAGGATGCCGAAGTCCTCGTACAGGCGAGCTGTCTTGGGGTTGTAGTTGCCGGTCCCGATATGGCAGTAGCGGCGTAGGACACCGTTCTCACTGCGCACCACAAGTGCGGTCTTGCAATGTGTCTTGAGCCCAACCAGCCCGTAGACCACATGGCAGCCCGCCTGTTCCAGCTGTCTGGCCCAGCTGATGTTTGCCGCCTCGTCGAACCGAGCCTTGATCTCCACGATCACGACCACCTGCTTACCGGCTCGAGCCGCATCGCTCAGGGCCTCGACGATCGGGGAATCGCCGGAGGTCCGGTAGAGGGTCTGTTTGATCGCGAGCACATGCGGGTCTTCGGCCGCTTGCTCGATGAACCGCTGGACGCTCGTGGCGAAGGAATCGTACGGATGGTGCACCAGGACATCCCCTTCGCGCAGAGTCGCGAAGACGCTCTTGGGGGTCTCGCCATCCGAGAGTCGGGGGTGCGTCGCCGGGACGAAAGGCTCGTCCTTGAGGCCGGGGCGGTCCAAGTCGTACAGCGCCATCAGCGCCGAGAGATCCAGCAGCCCGGGGACGCGGATCACATCGGACTCGGTGATGCCCAGCTCGCTGAGGAGGAAGCCGAGCACTTCCTCGTCCATCCCCTCGGTGATCTCGAGCCGGACGGCAGGGCCGAACCTCCGTCGGGCCAGTTCCCGCTCCAAGGCCTGCAAGAGATCCTCGTCGCGGTCGTCCTCGACGTCGAAGTCGGCATTGCGGGTGACCCTGAAGACATGGTGGGCGATCACGTCGTTGCCCGGGAACAACTGCGGCAGATGAGCCGAGATCAGGTCTTCGACCGGCAGGAAACTGTGGCCGTCCGACAGGCTTACGAACCGGGGAACGTTGTTGGGCACCTTGACCCGCGCGAAGCGTGACGGTCCACCTCCATGGTCCCGGATGAGCACCGCCAGGTTGAGCGACAGCCCACTGATGTACGGAAACGGGTGCGCCGGATCGACTGCCAGCGGTGTGAGTACTGGGAACACATGATCGCGGAAGTACTCGCGCAGGCGGGCAGCTTCGGCCCGTTCGAGCGCCTCCCAATGCAGGATGCAGATCCCTTCCTCTTCCAGCTTCACCGAGACGTCGTCGCCGAAGCAGGTGGCATGCCGAGTGGACAGCTCCCGGGTACGGGCGGTGATCCGTTCGAGCTGTTCGCGAGGCGAGAGCCCATCCGGCGAGCGCATGGACAGGCCGGTGCTCTGCCGGCGCTTGAGCCCTGCGACGCGCACCATGTAGAACTCGTCGAGGTTCGAGGCGAAGATGGCGAGGAACTTCATCCGCTCGAGAAGCGGAAGCTTCTGATCCTCGGCAAGGGCAAGAACGCGAGCATTGAACTCGAGCCAGGAGAGCTCCCGATTGAGGTACCGGTCGGGTGGCAGGACTGCGGACAGGGTCGGCGCGGGGGCGACAGTCTGGCGCAACTCCGACTCCGAGTGGTCGGCCGGGCGGGTGGCAGAGGCGACCGCTGCGGGATCTGGCATACCGCCATGATGGCCCACCAAGGTGAACGCGGCTAACTTGCCCGCGCTCAGGGCAGAGTCTCAGGGCAGTGTCTCAGGGCAGTGTGATCAGAGTGACCCGGCTGACCTGCCCGCCGTCGTATTCGACTCGTACGCGCTGCCCCAGCCGGAGCAGCCGCAAGCCACCTGCCTGAAACGCTGCACCAGGAAACTCCTCGCGCCGCCCGCTGTCGTGCAGTACGGCGCCGGCTCCGGTGTTCGGGTCGAACTCCGCAACGGTTGCCTGCCGCGGTCGGATTGGCGACTGCCCGGGCTGCGGGTTCGCGGGCTCAGCAGGCACACCGGGCCAGTCCGGGCGCCAGTAGGGCAATTTGGGCAGCGGTGGCCGGTCCGAGACCCAGGTGGGCGGCGATGCTGAAATCCGCGGGGGTGTCTAGATCACGGCGCAGGCTCGGCAATGCGCCAACCAGTGGGTGCGCCCCCTGGCGGCGATGAGCCAGTGCCGACTCGGCGCCGAATCGGGGCTCCAGGTCCTGCCCAGGAAGTGCGCTCAGCAGCGTCGTACCGGTGCCCTGCGCGTCCGCGACGAACGCGCGGGGATAGTTGGAGGCCTGGGTCAGGGCTTGCGTCAGTTCCTCGGGGCGCAATGCCGCGAGATCGGCCGACAACGCCGCGACTGCCAGTTCTGGCCGCTGCGCGCCAGCGAGGCCCGCGCCGTACCGTAAGGCTGCATTGAGTCCGTTGTCGGGAATGTCCGGTACGACCTGAGCCCCCAGGGCAGAAAGTGTGTCAGCCGCGAGCGGGTCGCCGGTCACCACTAGAACAGTGGCCACGATCTCGGAGGCGAGCGCAGCGCAGACCGTGTCGCTGGCCATGGCCAGCGCGATTCGACCGCTTGCCGGCAGTCCGTCGCGGGCAGGAGTGTGATCAACGGACGGAGGACGGTCAGTGCGGAAGTCATTGGTCGCGGCGTCGGCCAGCGCAGCCGACAGCCGGGATTTGGCCGCCGCCAGCCGCTTGACCGGGATCACGATCGACCACATCACAGGACCAAGCATCGCACCCGTCCGCATCTGGCCGACTCAGCGCGTTGGCGGATATCGCATGGCCCGCGCGTGAGCGCCCGGAAAGGGTCCGATGGCCTGGTCACCCGGGGTCGGCACTCTCGCGGCCACATCAGTTGGGGGCTCTGGGTGATGGTGATCATCTTCCACCCGATGGCCAACCTCATCTTCCGGCGAGAGGTATGGCACGCGGAGCGGATTCCGGCTGAGGGGCCGGCAATTCTGGTGTCCAATCACATATCCGTCGCCGACCCGGTCTCCCTCGCGCGCGCGGTGTGGGATGCAGGCCGAATTCCGCAGTTCCTGGCAAAGAACACGCTCTATCGTGGCCTGGCTGGAGTCATCCTGCGCAGCTCAGGGCAGATTCCGGTGTACCGGGCGACCACAACGGCGCAGGATTCGCTCCGTGAAGCCATTGCTGCCCTGGCTGGCGGGGCGGTGATCTGTATCTATCCGGAGGGAACCGTTACACGTGATCCGGACTGGTGGCCGATGGTGGCCAAGAACGGGGTTGCGAGGCTGGTTCTCGCCGTTGATGCACCTGTCATTCCGGTCGGTCAGTGGGGACCACAGTTGACCCACGACTATCACATGAAGAAGTGGTCGGTCTTTCCGCGCAAGAAGACCATCTGCAGTTTCGGTGAGCCCCTTGACCTTTCTCGGTACCGTCAGCAACCGGTGACGGGTGTGCTCCTGCGCACGATCACAGACGAGGTCATGGAAGGCGTTCGGCAACTAGTGGCCGAGATCCGTCAGGAGACCCCGCCGGCCACCTTCTTCCGCGACGCCCAAACCGGGACCGAGGAGTGACTTCCGCTCGCCGGGTTGCCGTGCTCGGTGCCGGAAGTTGGGGCACCACCTTCAGCAAGGTCGTGGCGGATGCTGGAGCGGGAGTGATGCTCTGGGCACGTCGAGCCGAACTTGCCGAGACCATCGAGGAGCGGCGGGAGAACCCGGACTATCTGCCGGGGCTCAAACTGCCCGACCGGGTGCAGGCGACCTCCGATGCGCATGAGGCTCTTTCCGGCGCGGACCTCGTGGTCATCGCGGTGCCCTCGCAGACCTTGCGGGAAAACCTCGTGCGCTGGCAGCCGTTCCTGCCGCTGGATGCCACCTACGTCAGCCTCATGAAAGGCATCGAGCTCGGAACGGCGAAACGCATGAGCGAGGTCATTGCCGAAGTCGTGGGCGTCGCAGCTGACCAGGTCGCTGTAGTGAGCGGGCCCAACCTCGCGCACGAGATCGCCGAGGAACAGCCCGCCGCGACAGTGGTCGCCTGCACAGATCACGACCGGGCCGTCTCCGTGCAGGGGACCATTCGTACGGCCTATCTGCGGCCGTACACCAACACCGACGTGGTGGGTTGCGAACTCGGCGGAGCGATCAAGAACGTGATCGCCCTGGCCGTCGGCATTGCCGGCGGCATGGGGTTCGGCGATAACACCCGGGCCAGCTTGATCACCCGGGGCCTGGCCGAGATGGCCCGCCTCGGAGTCAGTCTGGGCGCCGAGCCGGGTACCTTCGCCGGCCTGGCGGGACTGGGGGATCTGGTGGCGACCTGTTCCTCACCGCTGTCGCGCAACCGGACCTTCGGAGAGCGGCTGGGTCGTGGACAGACGCTGGCCCAGGTGCTCGAGGAGACCAAGCAGATCGCCGAAGGTGTCAAGACATGCCGATCGGTGTTGGATCTCGGGCAGCGGGCCGAAGTGGACATGCCCATCACCGCCGCGGTCGTACAGATATGTCACGAAGGTGCTTCGGCCTCGGCCATCGTGCGGTCCATGATGGCCCGGCAGGCCAAGGCAGAATGAGGGGCGCGATGAACTCGGAGAAGTACGGCGACGGCACCCGGGTGATCCGGTCGAGCAGCACACCACCGGTGGCCGGAGCGCCGCTGCACAACGGGCCGGTGTTCGCCGCGCCGTTCCACCTCGGCGATGTGCCGCCCGGCGCCGGCGGGGCGGATATCTATGCCCGCTACGACAGTCCGACCCTTCGCGAGTTCGAGGCTGCCCTTGGTGGCCTGGACGGGGGCCGCAGCGTTGGTTTCGCGTCGGGGATGGCGGCCCTGTCAGCCGTCTTCTATGGCTGCTTGTCAGCCGGTGACCGGTTGCTGATTCCCGCGGACGGCTACTTCACCGGCCGGCTGCTCGCCGATGCTCATCTGCGCCGGTTCGGCATCGAGGTCGCGACAGTTCCCACAGCCCAGGTCGAAGACCGACTACGGGCCGGTGATTTTCAAGGAGTGCGTCTGATCCTGGTGGAGACGCCGAGCAACCCCGGGTTGGATGTCTGCGACATCGCCGCGACCGCCGAATTGGCGCACGCCAGCGGAGCGTTGCTCGCCGTGGACAACACCACGGCGACACCGCTGGGCCAACGGCCTCTGGCACTGGG
The DNA here is from genome assembly GCA_030860025.1 of Actinomycetota bacterium. Classification (GTDB taxonomy): domain Bacteria; phylum Actinomycetota; class Actinomycetes; order Mycobacteriales; family Geodermatophilaceae; genus JACCQS01. The sequence goes on along the minus strand of JALZIX010000261.1, from coordinate 1,691 downwards.
CGCGGACATCGTCGTGGCCAGCGACACGAAGGCGCTGGCCGGTCACAGCGACCTGCTGATGGGGCACGTCACGGTCACCGATGACGATCTGTTTGCCGCCATCAAGGACTGGCGGGACAAGACTGGGGCGGTCCCCGGCCCGTTCGAGACCTGGCTCGCCCAGCGCAGCATGGGCACGTTGGACCTTCGCCTGGCTCGTCAGGCGACGAACGCGGGGGCTCTGACCGAGGTGCTCGCCGCCGATCCTCGGATCACCGACGTTCGCTGGCCGTGGCGACCCGGCGACCCGTCGCTCGAGGTCGCCGCCAGGCAGATGCTGCGGCGCAACGGTGTCATCTCGGCAACGTTGGACTCGGCGGATTCGGTACGACGGCTGCTCGCAGCCTCGGAGTTGTTGACCGCGGCGACGAGTTTCGGTGGCCTGCACACAACGGTGGACCGTCGGGCCCAGTTCGGTGACCCGGTTCCCGAGGGATTCGTGCGGATCTCCTGCGGATGCGAAGACACCTCCGACCTCGTCAAGGACCTCGAATCCGCACTGCACGCTCTCCCGGGGGAGCTGAAGGCAAACAGATAAGGTCGCTCGCATGTCGGGCGGCCCCAGGAAGACCCGCGTAGCTGTGGTCTTCGGCGGCCGAAGCCCGGAGCATGCGATCTCGTGCATATCTGCGGGAAGCATCCTTGGCGCCATCGATCGGGAGACCTATGACGTCATCGCGGTCGGCATCTCCAGGGAAGGGCGCTGGCTGCTGTTGCCCGATGACCCGGAGGCGTTGCGAATGCACGGCCGGGAACTCCCCGAGGTCACCGCCGGCCACGCGGTCACATTGAGCAACGATCCGGCGCACCGAGGGCTGCAGATCTTCGACGGGGCAGCTGCCGGCGTCAGCGAACTCACGACGGTCGACGTGGTGTTCCCCGTGTTGCACGGCGAGCAGGGAGAGGATGGGACGATCCAAGGCTTGCTCGAGATCGTCGGGCTGCCCTACGTCGGAGCCGGTGTCTTTGCCAGCGCGGCCGCGATGGACAAGGAGTTCACCAAGAAGCTGCTGACCGCCGAAGGGCTGCCGATCGGTCCTTACCTCGTGCTGCGCGCGACAGACAGCGCCGTGCTGGACGAGGAACAGCGCAACCGAATCGCCCTGCCTGCCTTCGTAAAACCGGCTCGAGCGGGGTCCAGCATCGGGATCACCAAGATCACGGACTGGTCGCAGCTCGAGGGCGCGGTGCGGATCGCGCGGGAGGTCGACTCCAAGGTCCTCATCGAGGCCGGTATCTCCGGCAGGGAGATCGAGTGCGGCATCCTCGCCGACGCTCCGGGACCAGGACTGCCGGTCGAAGTGCGAGCGAGTGTTCCCGCCGAAATTAGGGTCCTGCGCGGACACGACTGGTACGACTTCGAGGCCAAGTACCTCGACGACGCCTGTGAGTTCGACGTCCCCGCGGACCTGTCGCGGGAGACGACCGCGCAGATCCAACATCTCGCGGTACGAGCGTTCCGCGCCCTCGACGGCCGTGGGCTCGCTCGGGTGGACTTCTTCGTGACGGAGACCGGAACCGTCATCCTGAACGAGATCAACACAATGCCGGGGTTCACGCCGATCTCGATGTATCCGCAGATGTGGGCAGCAAGCGGGATCCCGTACCCCGAACTGATCGACCGACTGATCCGTTCCGCGCTGTCCGACTGA
>JALZIX010000231.1 GCA_030860025.1 Actinomycetota bacterium | reverse complement strand
CGCCGCAGACCACCACCCACATTCCGGCTTGGTTCAACGCCTGCACGACCTCGGGCGCACTGAACATAGACAGGAGGTTGTCGGGGCAGAAGCTGCAACCTTGTTGGGCCGGATCGAAGACCAGCGCGGGGCCGAGGCCAAGCAGAACCAACGCTGCGCCGTACGTCACGGCAAGCGCCCAGAGCTCCAACTGATTCGCCAGCCGCCCACCTGGATAGGCGAGCGCAGCATGCGCAACCAAGGGCAGACCGGCGGCGGACAGCACCAGGCCGACGGTGAAAACCAAGGAGGATCCGGCGCCGGGGTTGTTCCACGCGGCGAGGAACCAGGCGAACCCCGCGGCGACAAGCAGCGGACCGAAGACGCTGTCCGGACGGCGTCGCCTCATGACGACCCCGACCGCGATCGCCAGCCAGCCGGCCAGGAGAAACACCAGGCCCGCGCCCACAGACTCACCGGCCACCCAGTTCCCGGGGTTGTTGCGGATCAGGACCAGCGTGCCGACTCCCGTGACAAACCCGCCCACCAGGACTGCGAGGGCTGCCATCATCCAATGATCGCCGTGTCGCACATACATGTCACCAGGGACAGCACCGTGCAGGTGCTGGTCCGTTCAGGGCTGTCCCTAGTCGGGCACGGGCCGATTCCAGGGACTGCTCGGATGTGTCGACGGTTCTTGCTTCCTAGCGTCGGAAACGTCGAATTAGGGAGGCGCACCATGCGCACGAAACGAACCGCTCATGCGGTAACCGCCGGTTTTGCTGTAATCATCGTCGCGCTAGCCGGCTGCGGCGAAGCGACGGACAAGGCAGGTGGCGACGAACCGGCCGAGACCGTCGTACTGACTCTGGCCAACAACAACGATGAGCCGCCGCCGCAGCTGTCGGCGTGGGCCGAGGAGGTCGAAGCGCTGTCGGACGGCGCCCTGCGGATCGAGTTCAAGAGCAACTGGCGTGCGGACGAGCCAGAACAGGAGACCGGCACGATTGAGGATGTGCAGGACGGCGAGGTGGACATGGCCTGGGTCGGGGCCAGAGCATTCGACTCGGTTGGCGTGACGAGCTTTCAAGCCCTGCTCGCACCGATGCTGGTTGACAGCTACGACCTGCAGTCTGCGGTGTTCGACGCCGGAATTCCCGCTCGCATGCTCGAGTCCGTCGAAGACATCGGTCTGGCCGGCATCGGAGTGCTGCCCGGCCCCCTGCGCAAGATGATGGGTGTATCCCATCCGTTCCTGACACCTGCCGATTTCACCGAGCAGGTCGTCGGCACGTCGGGAGGAGAGCTAGCCGAGCGGGCCATCGAGGCTCTCGGTGGAACGCCAATGCGGGTGCCAGCGCAGACCTCGTTGGACGGGCTCGACGCTTTGGACTACCAACTGTCGGCGATCTTCGGTAACGACTACCAGGCACAGGCAAGCCACGTGACAGCCAATCTCAACCTGTGGCCACGACCGCTCGCCCTGTTCATGAATGCAGACCGGTTCGACGGACTCACATCCGAGCAGCAGAACGTCCTGCGCGACGCCGCGGCTGCCACCGTCGAGCCGGCCATGGACGGGTCCCGGGCTGAAGACGCCGAGGCCGGGCCGAACCTGTGCCGTTCCCCGATGGAGGTCGTGGAAGCGACTACGGTGCAGCTGGCCGAGCTCGCCGCAGCGATGGAGCCGCTCTACGCCGAACTCGAGGCTGACGCGGAGACGAAAGCGTTCCTCGACGAGATCCGAGCACTCAAGGATGAAACCGGAGCCGCGCCCGAGTCGATCGACTGCACCGACGCCGAGTCCGGGACCTCCGCCGTATCCCCGATCGACGGCTCGTACGAGTCCAGTTTCAGCAGGGCAGAACTGGCTGACTCTCCGCTGCTGTACGACCGGGAAGAGGTCAATGACGAGAACTGGGGGGACTTCACACTGACCCTCCACGAGGGACAACTGACGTGGACGCAAGAGAACGCGGTCATGTCGATGTCCTACGACGGAACGTTCAGGGTCGAAGGTGATGTCTTCGTCATGGACATCTCCAACGGAGAGCGTTTCACGATGCGCTGGAGCCTGTACCAGGACACTCTCACCTTTGAGCGGGACGAAGAGCTCGGCATCTGTCCGACGTCATTCCTGATCAAGCCCTGGCAGCGGACCGGGTAGGCAAGAAAGACGCAATCACAGCGCGACACAACCGGGCCGATCCGAGTCACTCGGGTCGGTCCGGTTGCGTCGGGATGACGGCGCTGACTGTGGTGCCTCCGTCTTCAGGACGCTCCACCGTCACCGCACCGCCCAGCGCTTCCACCCGATCGGCGAGACCGCGCAGCCCGGACCCACGGCTTGGATCAGCACCGCCGCTGCCATCGTCGTTGATCTCGACCACCACCTGCCGATCGGTGCACCCGATCACGATCGACGCCGATGAAGCCGACGCGTGCTTGGCCACATTCGTGAGCGCCTCGGCACAGACGAAGTACGCAGCCGCCTCGACGGCCGGTGGCAGCCGGTCGACGTCCACGCTGACCGTGACGGAAATGGGTAGGCGCTGGGCCAACTGTGGGATGGCCGCGGCCAGACCGCCAGCGCTGAGGGCCAATGGGCGTATCCCCTGCGCGAAGTTCCGCAGCTCGACACGCGCATTCCGCAACTCGTCCAGGACCTCCGTCCACCCGTCGCCCTCGGGGTCGGTGACCTGACCAGCGGCGTCGTCGAGCAGACGTGCGACAGCCTCCAGCCGGCGTTCGGGGCCCCGGGCCAGTTCGCGCGCCAGTTCGCGACCCTGCGCGTCCCCGGCCTCGACGATGCGCCCGCGAGATGCGGTCAGCTCGGCGACGCGAGCCCGTAC
>JALZIX010000226.1 GCA_030860025.1 Actinomycetota bacterium | reverse complement strand
CGACCCTGGGTCAGCTCGACGTACCCGGGCGGCTGCTCGCCGGCTTCTTCCAGGCCGTCATGCCGCGCACCGCCGGCTTCAACAGCCTCGACATCGCCGAGATGCGGCAAGGCACCTGGATCGGCATGGACGTGCTGATGTTCATCGGCGGCGGCCCGGCCGGCACCGCCGGCGGGATCAAGGTCACCACCTTCGCGGTGCTGTTCTTCGTCATCTACGCCGAGGTCCGCGGCGAGCCCTCGGTGAACGCCTTCGACCGGCGCGTCGACGGCCGCGCGCAGCGCCAGGCGCTAACCGTCGCCCTGCTAGCCGTCGCCGCGGTCGTCATCCCCACCCTGCTGCTGGTGCAACTGACCCGCTTCAGCATGGACCAGGTGCTCTTCGAGGTGACCTCGGCCTTCGCGACCGTCGGGCTCTCCACCGGCATCACCGCCGACCTGCCACCGTTCGGCCAGGTGGTGCTCATCGGGCTGATGTTCCTCGGTCGGCTCGGCCCGATCACCCTGGTCTCAGCGATCGCCCTGCGTGAGCACCGGCGCCGCTACCAGCTCCCGGAAGGCAGACCCATCATTGGCTAGCGACCGCGGCCGGCTACGGGCGACGCTGCAGCTTCCTAAGAGGCTCGTCCTAGGACGCCCGGTTCGCACCGACAAGGTCGGCGAGACGCTGCTACCCAAACGTCTCGCCCTGCCGATCTTCGCCAGCGACCCGCTCTCCTCTGTGGCCTACGCCACGCAGGAAATCCTGATCGTTCTGACGCTTGCGGGTACGGCGATGCTCACCCTGGCACCGTGGCTGGCCTTGGGCGTGGTGATCCTGCTGATCACCGTAGTGGCTTCATATCGGCAGGTGGTGCACGCGTATCCATCGGGCGGTGGTGACTACGAGGTGGCCATGAGAAACCACGGCCAGTTCGCGGCCCTGGTCGTCGCAAGTGCGCTCCTGGTCGATTACGTCCTCACCGTGGCGGTGTCGATATCGGCAGGCGTGGACAACATCATCTCGGCTTTCACCGGGCTCAACGACTACCGGGTGATGATCGCGGTCGGTCTGGTGGGGCTGCTGGCGGCGATGAACCTGCGAGGGGTGCGCGAGTCCGGTCGGACCTTCGCCGCGCCGACATACCTGTTCGTGCTTGGGGTCTTCACGATGATCCTACTGGGACTCGGACGCACCCTGTTCGGAGATGCCCCGGTTGCCGAGAGTGCCGCCTACCAGGTCGAGCCGGAGCCTGGCTCGGTCGGCCTCACCGGCATGGCGCTGCTGTTCTTCGCACTTCGAGCCTTCGCCTCCGGGTGCACGGCACTGACCGGTGTGGAAGCGATCGCCAACGGCGTTCCGGCGTTCCAGCCACCGAAGAGCCGCAACGCCGCGACGACGCTGCTGCTGATGGGCGGACTGGCCGCATCCATGTTCGCGGGCATCACTGCGTTGGCCCTTATCTCGCGGGTGCGTTACACCGAGTTCACCTGTGACCTGATCGGGTTCGCCGGTGACTGCACCTCTGACCCACAGCGCACGGTGATCTCCCAGGTCGCGGCTGCGGTGTTCGGGGGGGACAACTCCCTCGGGTTCTTCTACATCCAGGCAGCCACTGCCCTGATCCTGATCCTGGCCGCGAACACCGCCTTCAATGGGTTCCCATTGCTGGGATCGATCCTGGCTCAGGACAGCTTCCTGCCACGCCAGTTACACACCCGCGGCGACAAACTCGTCTACAGCAACGGGATCCTGTTGCTGGCCGCGTTCGCCGCACTGCTGATCTGGGTCTTCGACGCCGAAGTAACCAAGCTCATTCAGCTCTACATCATCGGCGTATTCACCGCGTTCAGCATCGGGCAGTGGGGGATGGTCCGGCATTGGAACCGCTTGCTCAGGACTGAGCACGACTCCAAGGCCCGTGGCCGAATGCAGCGAGCGCGGATGATAAACACCTTCGGCGGCTCGTTAACCACGATGGTCCTGGGAATCGTCGTGGTCACGAAGTTCACCCGTGGGGCCTACATCGTCCTAATCGCGATGCCAATCATCTTCTGGATCATGCGCAGCATCCACCGGCACTACACAAGGCTGGCGATAGAGCTACATCCCGACGAGGACATCACAACGCTGCCTAGCCGAGTCAACGCCGTCGTCCTGGTCTCAAAGGTGCATAAAGCAACCCTGCGTGCGCTCAACTTCGCCCGGGCAACCCGTCCGGACACCCTGACGGCATTGACCGTGAACGTGGACGACGAGGAAACCCGTGCCCTGCTCGACGAATGGAACCGACTCGAGATCCCAGTCCCCTTAACCGTGATCGAGTCCCCGTACCGTGAGATCACCCGCCCGGTGCTGGACTACGTCCAGGCCATCCGACGCGACGGCCCTAGGGATCTCGTCGTCGTATTCATTCCGGAGTACGTCGTAGGCCGATGGTGGGAGCAGTTGCTGCACAACCAGAGCGCGCTGCGGCTCAAGGGCAGGCTCCTGTTCCAGCCAGGCGTGATGGTCACAAATGTCCCCTGGCAATTGGCCTCCTCAGTCCGGGTCAAGGAGGACCCGAACGCGCCGACCGGCGTGGGCGCGGTGCGCCGCCGCGACCGTACGCCGAGGTAAATGCCTACATCGACGAAGGCCGGGCAGCACGCCCTTTCGCTCATCAGGAACGTGAGGAACTGATTCCAGGTCGACCAGCAGCGCGTGATCGAGGACCTGGCGTTATCGGTTGAAAAGGCTCCGAACGCATCCCGGAGTACAGCGGCTGTGAGCTCACTGACGCGGATGGAGGCGAAGTCTCGGCCCGTTCTGCCGGCGATTATCGTGACGATCGCCAGCGGGTTCAACCACTCGGCGACCACGCAGACGGCGCCCAGGCCGAACCGCTCGGCGGCTCGCGGTGCCAGGCCGGCGCCGACCACCCCGCTCACCCCTGCGCACGAGAGCACGAGGCCGACCGTGAGCGCGCCCAGGCCGAGCTCCTCGGTGGCGTGGAAGACGAAGACCGTCATGATCGCGGAGTTGAAAAAGAACCACAGGTGCAGTGACACCGCGTACGAGGCGAGGGTGCGGTGGCCGTACACCCAGGACGCCCCCTCCTTCAGCTCGCGCCACAGCTGCCGGTCCGGTTGCGGCTGCGGCGTGGGCTCCTCGACCCGGATCGTGGCCAGAAGCACGGCGGAGGCGGCCTTGCTGACCGCGTTGAACAGGATGGCGACGGGGGCGGACAGGAACCTGACGAGAGCGCCGGCCACCAGTGGGCCGATCGCCTCGGCTGCCGTCATGGTCTGCTCGATGCGCGCGTTGGCGACCGGCAGCATCTCCGTGGGCACCAGCCGCGGCAGGTAGGACTGGTGGGCGGCGTGGTAGAACATCGACGCCGCCCCCACGAGGGCGACCAGGGCGGCCAGGACGGGGACCGTCAGCAGCC
>JALZIX010000221.1 GCA_030860025.1 Actinomycetota bacterium | reverse complement strand
GGTAGTAGAACTCGGCGGAGTTCATGGTCCAGACGACGTCGGCGATCTCTCCGACATCCAAGTCTGGCCGCAGATCCCCGGTGGCGATGAGGTCCTGGGCGAGCAGGCGCATGTTCTTCGCTCGACGGGAGGCGATCTCTTCGCGCATGCGGGCGAGCTCCGGAGCCTGGGCCGCCGCATCGCGCAGCACGAGGTGCAGTGGACCCAGCCGCTCGGCGATGGCGCGGACCGCGGCAGCGTACGTCTCCAGCTTGTCCCGCGCCCGAGTCTGGGCCTTCATGCGCTGCACGTAATCGCGTTCCTCGGCGGGTATCACATCGTCCGTACCCGAAAACGCGGTCTCCAACAGGAGGCGGAAGATCACCGACTTCGCGCCAACCGCGGCGTACACCGTGTCAACCGCGACACCAGCCTCGGCGGCGATCTGAGCAACGGTGGTCGCGGCGTACCCCTGCTTCGTGAACAGCCGGCGTGCGGCCCCCAGGATGCCCGAGCGGGTCTGCCGGGCCTGTTCGTCACGCAGGGGCGAGCGGTACGTGCGGCTCTTGACGGAGTCGGGCATGCGTCCTATCTTACCGCTATTGATCCGAAGTTCATTCGGATGATTTGGATCAGGACCTAGGAGGAGACGTGCAGGCTCGGCAGACGAACGGTGTCGTCGTACGCGGTCCTGGGGAAGGTCCGGCGACCTGGGCCATGGGGTCGTTGTTCGAGCGAATCGCCTCGGGCCGGGAAACCGCGGGGGTCTTCGACCTGACTCTGGCTACCCAGCCCCCGGGGATCGCACCACCTCTGCACGTTCACACCCGCGAGGCCGAAGCCTTCTACGTCCTCGAGGGGACGATGGTCTACCTAGCCGGGGGCGAATATCACCACCTGGCAGCCGGGTCATTCATCTACCTTCCCCCCGGTGTGCCGCACGCCTTCCGCATCACCGGTACGACACCGGTGCGTTTCCTCAGCTTCGACTCACCGGCCGGGCTGATGGATCTCTACGACGAGGTAGGCATGCCGGCCACAGAGCGCCGGCTGCCTGGGGCGGACGGCTTTTCGATCGACGAAGAGATTCCGCGCTGGAGCGAGATCAGCCCGCGGTACGGACTGCAAGTCGTCGGTCCACCCATCCCAGCGGAATTTTGACGGTGCGTGCCCTGTCGGGTGCGTACCATCCGGCGCATGCCGGTTCGAACCGTCGTGGAACGCGGGCCCAAGGGGAAGAAGGCGGTCGCGTTCGCGGTCGACTGGCCGGGCTGGAGCCGCGGGGCGAAGACCCCTGAGTTGGCCCTCGAGCTGCTCGAGTTCTATCGCGAGCGGTACCGGCCGGTCGCAGGCGCGGCCGGAATGACCGGCGAGTTCGACGCCGCGGGACCCCTCGACGTCGTCGAGGACCGGGTCGGCCCGGGCTCGACCGACTTCTGGGGTATCTCCTTCGCTCCCTGCGATCTCGAGCAGGAACCGATGGATGACACCGAGATCGACCGCAAGATCGGACTGCTGCGCGCCTGCTGGGGATTCTTCGACGCGGTAGCGGCACGAGTGTCCGCGGAGATGCGCAAGGGCCCTCGCGGCGGTGGGCGCGACCGCGACCGCATCATCCGCCACACCATCCGCAACGAGAGTGAGGAGTTCGCGAAGCGAGTCGGGTTGCTAATACCAGAGGAGGGTGCGCTCACGCCGAAGGGTCTGCGGGACTACCGAGAGGCGTATGTCGCCGCCATGCGGGCCTACAACGCCGGCGAGGGCAAACGGATGCGATCGTGGAACCTGCCGTTTCTCATTCGCCACAGCGCATTCCACACGATGGACCACGCGTGGGAAATGCAGGACAAGGACCTCACCCCGCCAGCCGAGTGATCCGGCAAGGGGACTACGGATGGCTGCGCAGCGCTCCCCCACCTGGATAGCGCCCTGCGCTCACTTCGGGTCCGGTTACCCGGCCAGGAGTCTGTCTGCAATCCGCTGCACGGCCTTGGCTCCGATCCCCTGCTTGATCAAGCCTTCCCGTCCGGTGGCCCGAAGGTGCACGTGCGATCCGGCCGATCCAGAAGGCGCCACCTGGACCCGCACCAGGGCAGGCATCATCGCCAAGGCGCCGGACTGGACGATGCCCCACACTGACCCGTCCCTGAGCCGGTTGGGGTCCTCGATACGGGTGCCGGCCGCGGCAATTGTCGCCCGTACCAGCTCCCACGTAGCCGCCGGCGCGCGCCGCACCTCGAGTGTCAGCTCGGCCGTAACCGGCTTGGTGAAGCGGGCACCGAACCGACCGCCCATCGCCCCGCCCGCCGCGCCCGCCGCACCGGTGCTGCCGGTACTGGCGTCGCCCAGCCACCCGCCGACCGCCCCGGCCGCTGTGAGCGCGTCCTTCGTCGCCCCCATGAGGACCGCGGACTCCGGCTCGGTCAACGTGTAGTTCACTTTCCTGGCCATCGCGCCCATGGTGGCAGGGTAGGACTGGGCGCCAATCGTGGATCAATGGCGGCTTGCCTGTACGACTTGCCGGGCCAATACGCCCACGACGCCTCCGTCGTCCGTCCCGGCCACGCTGATCTACGCTGTCGCCCGTGTCGGGGCCCAGCGAACCCGCGCCGCCGGGCCCGATCCCGAAAGTCTCGGCCAGACGCGGACCGCGAGGTTACTTCCTGCTGGGGGCGCTGGTCGCCATTCTCGCGTTCACTTTCGTTTGGCTGGCGGCCTGCTACTTCGGCGCCCATGTGGGCTACCGTCTCGGTCTCGTCGAGCCGCAGGACGCCGTCGTCACGGCGCGCGTGTTTGAGCCTGGCGAGCCCCGCTCAGGCCGCTACAGCATGTCCTCATGCGATCGCGCCGAACTCACTTTCGCGTTAGAGGGTGGTTTCGGAATCTATGCCGCCTGCAGCTACGAGACGCGGGTGTACTACCTGAAGGTCGGCGACCAGCTCGAGGTGGCCGCCGTGCCCTGGTCCCGCGAAGTCTTTCCCGTCGACAGCACGTCAGCGTGGGACCTGTTCACGGTGCCAGTGATACTGCTCGCGGCAGCCTTGGCCCTCTGGTGGGTCGCGCGACGAACCGTGTCGATGCTCAGGTTAATGCGTGGAGCCGCCACTGCACTGCCGATGACCGGGAGCTTCCAATCCACCCGCAATCGGAGAATCGTCAGCGTCATCCTCGACCCGGCAGACGGTGAGGGGGTCCCCCGTCGTCTCCTTTTGCTGCCCCTGCACCTGGCCGGCGTGCGCGCGATCGGTCGCGCCACGGTATGGGGAACCCGATTGACGCTCCTGCGCCGCCGACCGGCTGGTCCGTGGGTCGTCCAGCCAGACAGCGAGCAGGTGTTCGTCGCGCCCGGAACCCAGCCGAAGGTGGTAGCGAGCCCAAACGTCCCGACGAGGTCGAATCGGCCGGCGGCTTTGGTCAGGATGAGGCGTCCACCAACTGACTGAACTCCGCGGCGGTCATCACGTGCGCGGTCGAGAACGCGAGGATGCTCAGCGTCGTACGGTGGACGTCGTCCGCCGACAACGCACCGTGGCCGACGTCTGGGTAGTCGAAGGTGCCGGTCAGATCGGACAGGAAGGCCACCTTGTAGTTGTGGAACATGGCGTCTCTGGCGGTGGCATGGCAGCAGTTCTCGGTTGTGGTGCCGGAGATGACAACCGTGTCGATGCCCCATTCGCGCAGGATGAGATCGAGATCGGTGGCGAAGAACCCGCTGTAGCGATGCTTCTTGATCACGTGCTCGCCTGGGGCGGGGTAGGAGCGCGAGCCTTGACACTGCCGTCAGTCGCTCCTAGCTTCATCTCAAGGTCCTAGTTCCCCCCCGTCAAAGAGACACCAATGGCTCTAGATCCGCCTAGCAAGGACCAACTCAGCCTCGTCGCCGAGGGCTACGGCCTTGGCCTGACGGCAGCGGATGTCGAGGAATTCGAACCGTTCGTTACAAACCTCCTCAGCTCGTGGGACGCGGTGGAGGACCTCTACGCCCGCACGGCCCCGCAACCCCCGGAGCGGGCGTGGGATTGGCCGCGCGACGGTGAGAACCCACTCGGCGCCTGGTACGTGCGTACCGAGATCAACGAGAGCGAGACCGGCCCACTGGCCGGGAAGACCGTCGCGATCAAGGACAACACCATGGTCGCCGGGGTACCGATGATGAATGGCTCGCAAACAGTGGAAGGCTTTGTCCCTACCCGAGATGCGACGGTCGTCAGCAGGCTACTCGCGGCCGGCGCGACGATCACCGGCAAGGCAGTCTGCGAGGATCTGTGTTTCTCCGGTGGCAGCCACACTTCTGCATCCGGTCCGGTATTCAACCCATGGGACGCAAGCCGGTCCGCGGGCGGATCGTCGAGCGGCAGCGCTGCGCTGGTCGCGGCTGGGGATGTGGACGTCGCTACCGGCGGAGACCAGGGCGGCTCGGTACGGATTCCCAGCGCCTACAGCGGCACGGTCGGACACAAGCCCACTCACGGCCTGGTGCCCTATACCGGCGGTTTCCCGATCGAGCAGACCATCGACCATATCGGGCCGATCACCCGTACGGTCAGCGATGCAGCGCTGGTCCTGGGTGTGATCGCCGGCCGGGACGGTTTGGACCCGCGCCAGCCCACCAATCTGGTGACCGAGGACTATCTGGCGGCTCTGGAACAGGGCGCGAGCGGCCTTCGGATCGGAGTGGTCACCGAGGGATTCGGGATCCCCGAGGTGTCCGACCCGGGAGTCGACGATGCTGTACGCGCCGCGGTCGACGTTCTTCGTGATGCCGGCCTGGTGGCCGAGGATGTGTCGGTGCCTTGGCATAGAGACGCGATGCACGTCTGGAACGTGATCGCCACCGAAGGCGCCACCGCACAGATGGTGGATGGTAACGCCTACGGGATGAACTGGCAGGGGCTCTACGACCCAGAGCTGATCGCCTTCTACGGCAAGCAGTGGCGTGAAAACGGCGCGTTGTTCAGCGAGACCGTGAAGCTGGTGCTCCTCTGCGGTCGGCACGCAATCGACACCGAATACGGCAGGCACTACGCGATGGCGCGCAACTTGGCCCCTGAACTACGGGCAGCCTACGACGCAGCGCTGGCGACCTATGACGTACTCGTCATGCCAACGTTGCCGATCACGGCGACCGAGATCCCACCGGCGGATGCCCCACGCGCGGATTACCTGGCCCGCGCACTGGAGATGATCGGGAACACGGCGCCCTTCGATGTCACCGGGCACCCGGCGACGTCCGTGCCAACCGCCCTGGTCGATGGCTTGCCGGCCGGCTTGATGATCGTCGGGAAGCATTTCGAGGACGCCACCTGCCTGCGCGTCGCGCACGCACTGGAACAAGCGGTCGGCGGATTCCCGACCCCGAGCAAGCGCGCCAACCCAATGAAGGAAACTGTGGGGAGCTGAGAATGAACGGCGTACATGATCTGGGCGGCACGGACGGGCTCGGCCCGGTCGCGGTGGAAAAGGACGAGCCGGTCTGGCATTCAGAGTGGGAGAAGGCCGCCTTCGCCCTGTTCGCAACGAACTTCCGGGCTGGGCTATTCAACGTCGACATGTTCCGCTACGGCATCGAGCAAATGCACCCGGCCGACTACCTCCTGTCGCCGTACTACGAGCACTGGATGCACACCGCCGAGCACTACGCCGTGCAGGCCGGGGTGATCGACCC
>JALZIX010000280.1 GCA_030860025.1 Actinomycetota bacterium | reverse complement strand
CCAACGCCCCCTTCTTCGCGAAGTACGAGGAGAAATCCGGCCGGGTGATCCCCGTCGCCAGGCTGACCCCATGACCGTGACGGCGGTTGTCAGTCACCGTTAGGGAAGGCTGCGAGCTCCCAGCACGGCCAACGCCGTACGGAAGCTGTCGTTCCACAGGTTGAGGTGCGGCCAAAGCTCGGCCACGCGCTCGGTGGCCTCGTCCAGGCTCATGCCCTCGGTACGCATCAGCCAGGCGCGGAGCACCAGACCCGTACGCGACTGCCCCGCGTAGCAGTGCACGAGCACCTGTTTGCCCTCGGCGCGCAACGCCGCGATGTCCTCGAGAACATCGTCCAGTACGGCGGCGATCTCGGAGTTGGTGTCGTTGTCGATCAGGTAGGCGAAGCGCTGGGTCTCGTGGCCGAATCTGCCGCCGGTACGGCAGAGCGAGATCACGGCAAAGTCCCGGTTGCTGTCCCGGGCGCCGTACACATCGGCGGCCCAGACCCCGTCGAAGACTTCGGCCGGCTCGATGCCGGCGAAGTCGGCGAACGGGAACTGTCGCTCGTGGACGCCGATCAGCTGGTGGGCCAGGCGCTGGAGATCGACCAGCTCCCAGGTCCCGTCGGCGTACCCGGGCACGACGCCGTTCAGTACTGACGTCCACCGCATCGGGATGCCGGCGATGCCGCTCACCGCGCCGAGTAGCCCGCCGGTCACCGAAGCAACCGTGTCGGTGTCGCCGCCCAGATCCAGGACGAGCCGCATACCGTCGCTGAACGACGCCGCCTGGCGCAGGGCCCATACCGCCGATCCCAGGGTCGGCCAGACAGCGCCGTTCGACTCGGTCGCATCGGCTGGCTGCCAGGTAGGGCCCAGCACCGTCTCCCATTTGACTCGATGCTCGGGCGCCACCGCAGCCAGGGCGTCGGGGATCGCCGCGAGCGGGTCGCCGCCGTCCAACGCGACCCGGACCATTTCGTGGAAGATCGCGCAGCCCTCACCGGCTGCCGGATCGCCGTGGGTGAGCGCGGAGATTCGCCGGGCGGCGTCCATCGTCGCCGCTCGGCCGGCGGCCGCGAACCAGATGGCGGCCGGTGTCGTCCGCATGAGCGACCCGTTTCCAGCCCCGGTCCCGGTACGGGCGAAGTGTTCGGCCGCGGCTCGGTCCCACGGTCGACCTGAGCTCAGCACCGCCCGCGTCTGGTTGCCGACATCGGGCGGCCCCGCGGCCACCCACGTACGAAATCTGTCGAAGACGTCGGCTTCATCGAGTCCGTCGTTGTCGATGAGCGACGTCGCCAGCAACAGTGCCATCTGGGTGTCATCGGTGAACTCCCCCGGTGCCCAGCCCAGGCCTCCGCCACCGCACATCTCCGTACGTACGCCCCTGGCGTCGGTGGGGAAGCGCTGGCTGTACGCACCCGGCGGCCCAAACTCGAACGGCGCACCCAACGCGTCCCCGACCACGGATCCGAGAAAGGCGCCGGTCACCCGATGCATCCGCGGCATCTGCACGGAAGCCACCAGCCACACCCACCCTCGACTCAGGAGACCCCTGACACGTACCTATCGTCACGATCTTCCCCTCATGGTGCGACATGGGCGCGCCCGCGTCACTTGGTCACACAGAGTCACGGAGGAGGAAAGAGGTTACGGATTGTTGGGGCTAGGACTGGACGCGACTGCCGCCCTCTTGCGAGGGTTGGGGTGACATGACGAACGGGGCGATTGACATCGAGCAGCGCAGCTGGGGCAGCGGCAATATCGCTCGCCTCGTGCCGGTCGAGTCCTCGTACGCCAACTTCTCCGAGCGAAAATTCGCCGAGGCGCTACAGCTGCAACTACCTGAGGACGTGGTCGTTCTCGCCAACCAGCGGTTCACCGACCGCAGCGGCGACGTGGAGGCCGACCTCGTCGTGATGTGGCCGGGCTACGGCATCGCGGTGATCGAGGTCAAGGGTGGCTTGATCCACCACATCAACGGCCAGTGGCGCCAACCGTGGAGGAACGAGCGCGGGTGGCGGCCGATCAACCCGGTCGAGCAGGCACTGAAGGCCAAGTACGCGCTACGCGACTACCTGCACCAGCACCCGAGATGGTCGCGGGGCAATCCGCGCCTGCTGCACATGGTCGCCCTGCCGGCCACTCAGTTGGACATCGACTTCGAGACACCCGACGCGCCGCGCTGGCTGGTGCTCGACCGCACCGACATGCCTCATCTCGCTCAGCGGATCGGCTCGGCTCTGCGCGGCGGACCCGGCCATCCCCTCCCCCCGACTCACGACGACGTCGCCCTGCTGTTCGACTGTTTGGCCGGGACGGCGATCCCGCAGCGGGCGCTGCTCGAACGCCTTCGCGAGCGCGAAGACACCTGTGAACTGTTGAGCGAGGATCAGGCGCGCGTCCTGGACGTGATCACCAGTCACGCCCGCGTCGAGATCCGCGGTGGGGCGGGATCGGGCAAGACCTGGCTGGCCGTCGAGAAGGCCCGTCGGCTGGCCGCGTCAGGCAAACGGGTGGCGCTGATGTGCTACTCGCGAGGTCTGGCGGAGTTCCTCAACCGGCGGATGGAGACCTTCGCGCGTGGCCAGCGCCCTGCCTACGCCGGGACCTTTTACGGCCTTGGCATCGAGTGGGGCGTTCCCACGGGGTCCGACGAAGACTCGGAATACTGGAACCGGCAATTCCCTGCCCAGATGCGGACCGCGGCCGCCAACCGGCCGTTCTTCGATCGGTTCGACGCGATTGTGATCGACGAAGGTCACGACTTCGCCGAATCCTGGTGGCCCGCCGTTCTCGCTTCGCTGCGCGACCCGGTGACCGGCGAGTTGTACGTCTTCTCCGACGAGCACCAGCGGGCATTCGCCCGGCAGGGGCATCCCCCCGTACCTTTGCTGCCCCTGGACCTGACCGAGAACCTGCGTAACACCAAGCAGATTGCCCAGACGCTCAACAGCCTGGCGCCGGCGACGATGAAACTGCGTGGCGGCAATGGCGCACCGGTCCGCTTCATCCAATGCTCGGCGCAGAATGCGACGAGGACCGCCGACGGAGCCATCGAAACCTTGCTCGAGGCGGGCTGGCCGCCCGACACATTGGCCCTGCTGACGACCGGCACCCCGCACGACTACCAGCGCGAACAGCAAGCCGCGGGTCAGGACTCGTACTGGGCCTCGTTCTGGGAGCGGGAATACCCGTTCTACGGGCACGTGCTCGGCTTCAAAGGTCTCGAACGGCCGGTCGTCGTACTCGCCGTGGACGGCTTCCGCGACATCACCCGGGCGCCGGAGATGTTGTACGTGGGGTCGTCGCGCGCCCGTGACGTCCTCGTCGTCTGCGGGGACCTGGCCGAGATCCGGGCCGTTGGCGGCGATTCGCTCGCGACCCGGTTGCAGCGCGCGGTGATCCAGGTCTGACGTGCGGGTCAAGCCGCCTGCCTGGGCCGATCGCTCGTCCTAAGGGGAGTATTGGCCCGTGGGGATCGACGTCGAGCCGCGACCGGAGGGTGAGCCGGCTGCGAACGACGTCCCGCGCGACCCGCCGAAGGCAGGGCGGCGGCGGATCGCGGTCGAGGTGTGGCTGGTGCTCGGGCTGTCGCTCGGCCAATCGGCGGTGTACTCGGTCGTCAACCTGATCGACAAGTTCACCCGGGGCCCCATCCGAGATCAGACGAGCGTCCTCATCGCACCGCAGAGCCCTCGCCCGTACCTCGACCTGACCTACCAACTTCTGGGCATCGGGTTCGCGCTCGTACCGGTCGCCCTGGCCCTGTACTTCCTGACTGGATCTGGACGTCGTGCCCTGCAGAGCATCGGGGTCGACGGCCGATCGCCATGGCGGGATCTCGGTGTCGGTGTCGGGCTGGCCGCACTGATCGGCCTGCCCGGCATCGGGCTGTACTACCTCGGTCGCGCACTTGGCGTCACGGTCAACGTCGTCCCCACAGCGCTGGACGCGTACTGGTGGACGATCCCGGTCCTGGTGCTCGCGGCAGTACAGAACGCCCTGCTCGAAGAGGTGGTGATGGTCGGCTACCTGATGACCCGGCTGCGCGACCTGGGCTGGCGCACGCCGTCGATCATCCTCAGCAGCGCCGCCCTGCGCGGGTCTTATCACCTGTACCAGGGCGTCGGACCGGCAATCGGCAACTTCGTGATGGGGCTGATCTTCGGCTACTGGTTCCACCGAACCGGCCGAGTTGCGCCGCTGATCGTGGCGCACGCGATGCTCGATGTGTTTGCCTTCGTCGGGTACGCGCTGTTCAGTGACGCCCTCGGCCTGTCTTAGCTGCGCTGCCTTAGCTGTCTCTTAGCGGCCACGTACCCTGCGCTGATGTCCGTACTGGGCGCCGAGCGCGGCTTCTCCTTCGCTGATCCGTACGCCATTGCGCTCATGTTCACCGGCGTCGCGGTGTTCGCAGCAATCGGTGCGCTCTCACATCAGCGCGAGCGGGCGTTCTCGGCAAGCCTGATCTACCTGGGCCTCGGCCTGGGCGCGGCGGTGATCATCGAGGTGCTGGGAGTGCAGTGGATCGCCCCCTTGCGCGACGCCACGCTGATCGAGCACCTATCGGAGTTCGCCGTCATCGTGGCGCTGTTCGGCACGGGGCTCCGGCTGGAGCGGGCGCTGCATCCCAGTAAGTGGGGCGCCGTCGGTCGGCTGCTCGGGATCGTCATGCCGTTGACCATCGCCGCGGTAGCGCTGTTCGGGAATCAGGTGATGGGCCTGTCGTTAGGCGCGGCGATCATCCTGGGCGCTGCGCTGGCGCCGACCGATCCGGTGCTGGCCGGCGACATCGGCGTGGGTCCGCCGGGTGATGAGGACGAACACGAGCCCAGGTTCGCGGTGACCTCGGAGGCCGGGCTCAACGACGGGCTCGCGTTTCCCTTCGTGTTCCTCGGCGCGTACGTCGCGGCGGAAGGAGGAACCGACTGGATCGGGGAGTGGCTGGCCGCGGACGTCGTCTATGCGATTCTCGCTGGCCTGGCGATCGGCGCGGCGGGCGGTTGGCTGATCGCGGCCAACATCGTGCGGCTGCGCGACCGGCGGCTGGTCACCGACGCGCTCGACGGCTGGATCGCAGTCGCCGCGGTCCTCTTGATCTACGGGCTCGCCGAACTTGCCGGCACTTACGGATTCCTCGCTGCCTTTGCCGCCGGCGTCGGCTTTCGCCGCTACGAGCACGGGCACGAGATCAACCGGCGCGTGCACGATGGCGCTGAGGTCGTCGAAAAGTTCTGCGAACTGGGAGTCATCCTGCTGCTGGGCTCGATGGTCAACCTCGCCGGGTTGAGCTATCTCGGCTGGGCCGGCTGGCTCCTGGTGCCGGTGTTGCTGTTCCTGATCCGGCCGTTGGCTACCGCCGTGGCGTTTCTCGGTTCCCCGCTGCCGGCAAACGACCGGATCTTCATGGCCTGGTTCGGCGTCCGCGGCATCGGGTCGCTCTACTACGTCGCGGTGGCCCTGGGGCTGGGGATTCTCAGCGTGGAGGAGTCGCGGTCGCTGTTCTGGACGGTCACCGCCTGCGTGATCGTCTCCATCGTGCTCCATGGCGTGACCGCGGCCCCGCTGAGCCGCCGGCTGTTGCCGCCGTCGATGCAACCGGAAACCGAGCAGTCCGGATAGCGCATACGCGGACAGGCTTCTGTCAAGCCAGCAGCCACAACGGCTCCAGCACAATGACAGCTCAACCTCAGGGTCGCAGTGTCAGGGCAGCCGGATCTCGCAGTTCCCGACGAAGACGTTGTCCCGGGTGACCATGCCGCTGGCACTGAGGCCGTCCTCGGACAGCATCCCGAAGTAGGCAAAGGTCGTGCCCTCCCGCCTGTGTAGGAACGTGATGGCCTGCAGATCGTCTCCGACCTGGGCGCCGGTGAAGGCTCCTATACCCGCCGTCTGCGTCCCGGTTGCCGGATCGGTGCTGGTTGTGTCGAAGACGTTGGTTGCGCCGCGCCTGGTCCACACCACTTCTGCGGCCGGAATCGTCTCGATGATGCCGGTGGACGGAGTCTCCTTCATCGCCACCTGCGGTGCGCCAGCGCAGAATGTCCTGAACCGCGGGAGCGCCATCAGCGCCTCCATCTGGTCCACCGGTTCCTTCGCAGTGCCGACGTCAAAGGATTGCAGCCTGGTGAGTGCGAGCAGCGGCTCGACGCTGAGGACCGGCGCCCCGGTGAGCAGGACGGTGCGCAACTCGGTCAGCCCGGCCAGCGGCGTCAGATCGGTGACCTCGCTGTCGCTGATCGTGAGCTCGCGCAGCTCTGCCAGGCCGGCCAGCGGCGTCAGGTCGGCGATCGGGCCGTCCAGCCGCAGCTCGACGAGGTTCATCAGTGTGGCCAGGGCCTCCACGTCCTGGATCTGGGCGTTGCCGATCTTCAACTCCGTCAGGTCCGGAAGGTCGGCCACCGGTCCCAGATCCAACTCCAGCCGGTGGCACGGCCGGGCGGACAAGGTACGCAGTCGTGGCGTGAACCGCAGCGGTCGCAGATCGACGGGATCGACGTCGCCGACGCAGGTGAGCGACAAGGCGGTGATCTTGGACTCGGTCATCACCGACCAGGCGCGGCTGTTGAACATCTGCATGGAGACCGCTGTCGGGAAGTCACCCTCCATCTGCGCCAGTTGCTGCTGCAGCGCCAGCCCCTGGTCCTCGACGGCGTTGAAGTCGATGAATTGTGGGATGAGTGGCGCGGCGATGTCCTCCAAGGCCTGCCGGTCGGTGATCAATGTGCCCGGCAGATTGCGCATGTCCCACCACTGGGCGAAGCTCTCCGGCTGTACGTCGAACTCCTCGGGCGTGAAGTCCTCGAGCTGTTCGAGGGTCGACGCGACCTTGGCCGCGGCCGCCAGGAAATCGGTGTAGCAGACCACCGCAGCTTCCTGGATCAGGGAGAGGTTGCGCGCCACCACGTTCTGAATCTGCTTGAACCGCTCGAGTTGCCGAGGGGAGAGCCGGACAGGTCCGTTCAGGATCCGGCTCAGCCGCTGGCGATACCTGGCGTTCTTCTCGAACTCCTCGGACAGCGTTCGGCGGGCCAGCAGCACGCCGTCGCTGATGATCGGTGGTGGTGCGAAGAGCCCGAGTTCGGCCCAGGGTCCGGTGAGGTAGGACAGCTGGGCCGGTCCGTTCGGTGAACCCAGTGCCGCTTCCGGATCGACCTGGTTGGCGAAGTCCTCCCGGCCGTACCTGACCGCCGCATTCAGCGCGGCGAGGACAGCACCTGGGTTGTCCAACGAAGCGACCAGGATCGGAGCCCCACCGGGATCGGTGCCGAAGACGTCGGCGAGCTTTCGTACGTCTCCGCCGAGTTGGAACGCGTTCAGGGTCAGCGACGCAGTCTTTCCGTACCGCTGGGAGGCCATCTGCAAGGCGGCCTCGACCTCGATCGGGGGCCCTTGGAAGTCCACATCGGCACTGAAGGACTGCTTGTCCTCCCGGGTGGCGAACTCCACACTGACCGAGATCATCAGCTTGGCACCCAAAGTGATCTGTTGAACGACCTCGTGGCCGCACGTGATCGGCCAGTTGTCGCCGACCATGGTGCCCTCGGACGACCCCTTGGCCGCAACTCCCTCAGGCGTCAAACCGGTTGCCACGCCCGGGAATCTGAGTTTGGCATTCTTGAAGCTGATGATGTGGCTGTAGACCGTCACGTCGGAGTACTCCGACGACGTGGACGACGTGGCGAACTGCGCGGCCAGGCTTCCGGAGAACAACCCGTACCGAACCTTCGTGCCGAACTGGAACCCGAGTTCGGAAGCGGCCGCCTCCTCGCTCATGCTGCGCTGAAAACTGAGCTGGGACTGTTGGTTGCCGGCGAACTCGACGTCGCCGCGAACGCACTGCCCGCAGAACTCTTCCTGCTCGACGTTGTACCCCTGGCCGAGTGCCGCCTTCTCACTGAGGCTGGCCGACTGGATCTCCATGACTGGTCCTTCCGCCGAAAACATCATGGCGGCACCCGAGTCGGGCGTCGAGATCATCGACCGCATGCGGACCGCTGATGGGCACGGCAGGACGGACTACACCCGTGACATCGGTTGCCGAGTCCGGCAGCATGGTTGCCACCATTCGCCAACTTGGCCAACTTTGTCGGAGAGTTGACGTGAGCCAACCGACGCGAGCACTCAGCAAGGACGAGGCGCTGGCTGAACTCGAAACGCTCCAGGCAGACGACCTCATCCGCCTCGAAGCCGGCGCCGGGCCCGGTCGGGTGAGTCTGGATGGTTGGGATCCTGTCTCCGAGCAGGCACATGATGGAGACGTCGCCGGAGTCGTGGTGCGTTTCCTGAGCTCCGGCAGCACGCAGGCGTTCCATCCTGCCGGCGGCGCGGCCCCTGATCGACTCGACCCCCGAAACGCCCTTGCCCTCGTGCGGCTGTGCCAGTGGCTGGCCGAGACGTACGGCGTCTTTGAGCTGTACCACCTAGGGATCTCGGGTGACACCCAAGGTGCGCCGGGGAGCCGGGTCGACTGCCACGGACAGGGCCGGGCCGTCGACTTCGTCGGCGTACAGGCGCTGGCCGACGACGGGACCACGTGGATCCTGACGGTGCAGGATGATTGGGGCTCGGCGGTCACCGAGGCGACTCCCTCGGGGACGTGGCCGGCGGGAACCGGAAGTGCAGTCCGGTATCGGCTCGACGACCCAAACGCCGACCCGTTCATCCAGGAGTTCTTCCGCGAGCTCTATAACTTCATCGCCAGTCAATGGCAGGACCGCTCATCCGGTCCCAATGGCGACGAAGAGCCGCCGACCGAGATCGGCGAAGGCAGTCTCATCATGCATCCGGATCATCCCACCAGCGCACCTGGTACGAAACACGGACGCGAAGCACATACCAACCACATTCACATGCAGATCGGCGTGACGGGGACCGAGTAAGGCGCCTGCCTTCGACCGCGTGACCTCCGCTCCACATCAGCCGATGCGTACGCCGAGGTCCCACATCGTCGTCCGTAGCAGGAAGCATGCTTCCTCGCCGACGACGAGACCGGCCAATGCGACCAGCCGCTCGGTGAAAGCCGGACCGTGCGGCTCCTCGTCCTCGCCGGCGGCCAGATGATGCGCCAGTTCGTGCAGGATCACCAGTTCGCGCAGGGCCCAGGCTCGATTGCCGGCATGCAAGGGTACGGCCAGCGTGGCGGTGAGTCGTTGGTAGTCGGCCTGCTGCTGGCCGCGCCGTTGACGTACGGCAACGGGTACGGAGGCGCGCGGCCAGCTGTCTCTGACGCCGGGCAGCGCCAGGACCGCGTCGACATAGGACTGCACCGAGTGCAGCGTGGCGAAGTGCCGTTCGACGGGCAGGGTCAGCCGGGATCCGGCGACCTCGATCATCGGGAAGTCCGCGGATCGGTCGAAGATCCGGTGTACGAGGTTCTCCGCGTCGTACACCTTGGCCCGCTGATGGTCCCGCATCGCGGGGCCGGTCACGCTCCGATCCGACGCTGCTCGCCGCCGATCTCCTTCTCCCCGCAGAGCCTGGCCGTCCGCCCGGCCTTGTCCCCCGCTCGCTGGGACAGCTCGGAGTAGCCGGCGTTCGAGCTGGTGGCTCGCCACGACCCGCGGGCGGTCGAGGTGGCCTTGTAGTGGTCGGCGAGTTCGACCTCGCGGGCGCGGAGCACCAAGTCGACGCCGGTGCCCCGGTCCTCGGCGACGGCTTGCTCCTGGGCGAATCTCTTCGCCGCGGCCAGGCGCTTGCCGATCCGTACGGCGAAGGCGAGCTGGAAGTTGATTCGCGCGGTGCTCGGATGGACCGGGCGCTCCTCCTCGACGTAGTCGTAGCGCATGCCCCTGGCCCAGCGGCTGTACCGGCCGCTGCCCTCGACCCGGACCTGGCGGGCGACCAGTTCCTCGGCGTACCGCCCGGACTTGATGTAGGCATCCGAGGCGCGGACCATCTGCACCACCAGGGAGGCATACAGCGCCTGCGCGGCGTCGATGTCGGTGTCGAATCCGTAGGCGTACACCCGGGTCGAGTTGGCGGCGATGTCGCAGGTCAGGTTGTTGGCCCGGCCGATCTCGAGGAACAGCTGGACGTAGGTCTTGAGCCCGCGCTTGCCTGGTTCCCCGATCGCGACCTCGCGCTGAGTCGGAGTCTGACGTTTCTCCGAATGGGTGATGTGCGCCCGGGCCACGGCTAGATCCACCGACGACAGCGTCGCCAACCTCTGCGCGGCCTGCAGGTAGGCGTCTGCCTCGTGCTCGTTGTCGGTCGACTCAGCCTTGCGCAGCAGCGCGGCGATCTTGCCGAGGTACTTGTCGCTCATGTCTCCCATTCTGCGGACCGAGACCGACAGTCTCCTCGCGCCTCCCCGCCGTCCCGTTGATCATCGGCAAACAGGCTATTTATCTCGGGAAAAAGCCCATTTTGCCGATGATCAACTTGAGTTCGCGGGGATCATCGGGGGATGACGGCCACCCCGTTCGCGCGAGCGCGACGACGGACGTCCAGATCAGGCGGGTTGCCGTTTCGGGGGGCTGGGCGCCGGACGAACCTCGCGCTGCTCGTCGCCCTCGTCGGCTCGTTTGCCACGGGGCTGCTGGCCTTCGGGATCGGTACGCCGGTGCCGGCGGCGATCACGTCGGTGACCCACGGGGTACTGGGTCTGGCGCTGGTGGTGCTGATCCCGTGGAAGAACGTCGTTGTTCGGCGTGCACCGCGCAAGGCGATCGCGAGTCTGACCATGCTGGGCGTCCTCGTCCTGTGCGTGATCGCCGGGATCGTCGCGGTGCTCGGCGGTTTCCGGACCTACGCCGGCCTGACGCCGATGCAGATCCATGTCGGGGCCGCGCTGGTCGCCGTACCGCTGATCGGCTGGCACGTCCTGCGCCACCACCGCCGCCAGGGCCTACGCCGAACCGACCTGTCCCGTCGGCACCTCCTCCAGACGGCCGGGCTGGTAGCCGGCGCCGGCGCGGCGTACCTCGCCGTCGAGGGCACTGCACGGCTCACCGGATCACCCGCCGCAGACCGACGCGAGACCGGCTCGCACGAACTCCAGCCCGCGCAGATGCCGGTGACGATCTGGCTGCTCGACGACGTACCCGCTCTCGACCCCGATGAGCACGAGGTAGCCGTCGCCGGCCGCTCGTACACGCGGGCCGAACTGTCCGAACGGTCGGCGGCGGCCGACTTCGACGCAACGCTGGACTGTACGAACGGCTGGTATGCCAGGGCGAGTTGGCGCGGCGTACCTCTGTCTGACGTCCTGGCCCCTGCGGCGGTCAGCAGGGCGAGCAGCATCCGGGTCACGAGCACGACCGGGTACGTACGGACGTTCCCCGCCTCCGACGTCGGCACGCTCTGGTTGGCGACTGAACTCGGCGGGCGTCCGCTGACCGCGGGGCACGGAGCACCGGTGCGGCTGGTCGCGCCCGGCAGGCGGGGTTTCTGGTGGGTCAAGTGGGTTGCCTCGGTCGAGTTGAGCGATGACCCGTGGTGGTGGCAGTTCCCGTTCCCCACTCAGTGACCGCCGATGGCTGCGCGCGCGGCTCGATCTGCGCATAATCGTCGGACGGCCTCATCACGTAGGAGTGGACAGCCATGACCGAAACCCTCGAACGGCCCACCGTCGACACCGAGACCGAGGCCCCCGACAGCCCGGCTGGACGCATCCAGGCCTGGCTCACCGATTTCGAGGGCGCGCTGACCGCCGGGGACGCCGAAGCCGCGGCGTCACTGTTCGACGAGGACAGCTACTGGCGGGACCTGGTCGCCTTCACCTGGAACATCAGGACGGTCGAAGGGCCGGAGGGGGTACGGGACATGCTCGCCGCCACCCTGACCCACGTCGAGCCGCGCGGGTTCGCGGCGTCCGAGGAGCCGACGGGTACGCCGGAGTTGACCGAGGCCTGGATCGAGTTCGAGACGGCGGTCGGGCGCGGCCGAGGCCATTTGCGACTCAAGGGCGACAAGGCGTGGACCCTGCTGACCACCCTGGATGAGCTCAAGGGTTACGAGGAGCCGCAGAGCGACCGCCGGCCGCTGGGAGCGCAGCACGGCGCAGCCAAGAACCGGCAAACCTGGCTGGAGCAGCGCGAGCGGGAGGCGGCCGAACTCGGCCACACGACCCAGCCCTACGTCGTGATAGTGGGCGGCGGGCAGGGCGGAATCGCGCTGGGGGCCAGGCTGCGTCAACTCGACGTACCGACGATCATCATCGAGCGCAACGAGCGGCCCGGCGATTCGTGGCGCAAGCGGTACAAGTCCCTGTGCCTGCACGACCCGGTCTGGTACGACCACTTGCCCTACATCGCCTTCCCGCCGAACTGGCCGGTGTTCTCGCCGAAGGACAAGATCGGCGACTGGCTGGAGATGTACACGAAGGTCATGGAGCTCACGTACTGGAGTTCCACCGAGTGCAAGAGCGCGAAGTACGACGAGGACGCCGCCGAGTGGATCGTCGTGGTCGAGCGAGACGGCGCCGACATCACCTTGCGGCCAAAGCAATTGGTGCTGGCCACGGGTATGTCGGGGAAGCCGAACATTCCATCGATCCCCGGGATGGAGGAGTTCACGGGCGATCAGCACCACTCCTCGCAGCACCCGGGCCCGGACGCGTACGCGGGTAAGAAGACCGTCGTGATCGGTTCGAACAACTCCGCCCACGACATCTGCGCTGCGCTGTGGGAGGCCGGCGCCGACGTCACGATGGTTCAGCGGTCATCGACACACATCGTGCGGTCGGACACCCTGATGGACCTCGGCCTCGGTGACCTCTACTCCGAGCGGGCCGTCGCCTCCGGGGTGACCACGAACAAGGCAGACATGATCTTCGCGTCCCTGCCGTACCGGATCCTGCACGAGTTCCAGATCCCGGTGTACAACGCGATCCGGGAGCGGGACGCCGACTTCTACGAGCGCCTGGAGGCTGCCGGTTTTCAACTGGACTACGGCGAGGACGACTCCGGGCTGTTCATGAAGTACCTGCGCCGCGGGTCCGGCTACTACATCGACGTCGGAGCCTCGGACCTGGTGGCCAACGGCGACATCAAGCTCGCGTC
This sequence comes from Actinomycetota bacterium, assembly GCA_030860025.1. Classification (GTDB taxonomy): domain Bacteria; phylum Actinomycetota; class Actinomycetes; order Mycobacteriales; family Geodermatophilaceae; genus JACCQS01. Next base: position 42 of record JALZIX010000280.1, on the reverse strand, counting down.
CGGGACCGTCGAGAAGCTGACCGCGGACTCCGTCGTACTGAC
>JALZIX010000183.1 GCA_030860025.1 Actinomycetota bacterium | reverse complement strand
GGCGATCACGAGATAGCCGACGATCCCGGCCACCAGCGTCCCGACGATGGTTTGCGGCCATGCCGTGTCAGCCTCGGAGCCGATGTCGAACGCCTCGAATACCCCTGAGATCAGTACGGCGGGCACGGCGAGCAGGAACGCATAGCGCGCCGCCTCGGCCCGGGTGTAGCCCAAGAACAAGGCCGCGCTCGTGGTGGCTCCCGACCGGGAGACGCCGGGTATCAGCGCCAGGGCTTGGGCGAATCCGATCGCAACGCCGTGCCGCGGAGTCAGGTGCGTGAGCTCACGATCGCGGGATCCCACTCGGTCGGCGATCGCGAGCACGATGCCCAACAGGATGAGCATCGCCGCCACGATCCGCAGGTCACGCAGCGGGCCGGTGATGGTGTCCCGGAAGGTGAAGCCGAGGATTCCGATCGGGATCGTCCCGATGATGATCAACCAGCCGATCCGAGCGTCGGGGTCCGAGCGGAGCGCTCGGTTGCCCAGCGACCGAATCCAGGTCGTGATGATGCGACCGATATCCCGGCGGAAATAGGTCAAAACTGCTGTCTCGGTACCGATCTGACTGACCGCGGTGAACGCAGCACCGGGGTCGTCCCAGCCGGCCAGATCGCCGACGATGCGCAGATGCGCACTGCTCGAGATCGGTAGGAACTCGGTCAGGCCCTGGACGAGGCCGAGCACAATTGCTTCGAACCAGCCCAAGGCTCAGCCACGACCCGATGCGTCGAGGGCGTCCGCGGCACCCCGGAGGGTGGCCAGGCGCTGCTCGAGATCCCCGTGGTTCACCGCAACCGTGAGGGTCGTGACCCCGGCGTCTGCATAGACGCCCATCCGTTCCGCGATCCGATCGACAGGGCCGATCAATGCCGTGCGGTCAATGAACTCGAAGGGGACGGCGGCAGCGGCAGCGGCGTAGTCCCGATTGAGAAAGTGGTCCTGGATCTCGGTGGCCGCGGCGTCAAAGCCCATCCGGCGCGCTGCTGCGTTGTAGAAGTTCTTCTCGCGGCTGCCCATCCCGCCGACGTAGAGGGCGCAGTAGGGGCGGATGGGGTCGGCGGCCGCCTGCAAGTCGTCGCCGATAGAGATCGGCGCCGTGGGCACCACGTCAAAGTCCGAGGTGCGCCCGCTCTTGGCCCGACCTGCTGCGATGGCCGCCAGTTGGTCCGCGCTGTGTTCGGGGGAGAAGAAGATCCCCAGCCAGCCGTCCGCGACCTCTCCGGCGAGTTCGAGGTTCTTCGGCCCCACGGCGGCCAGGTAGATGGGGATGTTCTCCCGCGCCGGATGGACAGTGAGGGTCAGTGCCTTACCCGGGCCATCGGGAAGCGGCAGAACATAATGCGTGCCGTCGTAGCGCACCCGCTGGCGGGCCAAGGCCATCCGGACGATGTCGACGTATTCACGGGTGCGGCCGAGCGGCTTGTCGAAGCGCACCCCGTGCCAGCCTTCGGAGACCTGTGGTCCGCTGACGCCCAGACCCATGCGAAACCGGCCATCGGAGAGCGTGTCCAGCGTGGCCGCGGTCATGGCAGCCATCGCGGGAGTTCGCGCTGGGATCTGCATGATCGCGGCGCCGACGTCGATTCGAGTCGTCTGGGCCGCCACGAAAGCCAGAACCGTCGGTACGTCTGACCCGTACGCCTCGGCGGCCCAGACGGCGCTGTAACCCATCGCGTCGGCCTCCCTGGCGAGGGCCAGGTTGTCCTTGTCGTTGCCAGCACCCCAGTAGCCGAGGTTGAGTCCTAGACGCACGGGGAGAGACCTTACGGCGAGCCCTGAGTGGCCACCGTTGGCCCCGGAATATGGTGCCGGTCATGGAACAGCGCCGTCTGGGCAATAGTGGTCTCGTCGTATCCCGGATGGCACTGGGCACGATGATGTGGGGCCTGGACTCCGACGAGGATGAGGCGGGGGCGCAGACTCGCACCTTCCTCGATGCGGGTGGGACGTTGCTGGACACCGCCGATGTCTACGCCGACGGCGACAGTGAGCGGACGATCGGTCGGCTGTTGCGCGGCTCGATCGCGCGAAACGAGATCCTGTTGGCGACCAAGGCCCATCTGGCCACCGGGCCTGGTCCGATGGACCGGGGTAGCAGCCGCGGGCATCTCCTCAGTGCACTGGAGAACTCCTTGCATCGCCTCGGCGTCGACCACATCGACCTCTGGCAACTGCACGCCTTCGATGAGGGAACGCCGCTGGAGGAGACGCTGGCCGCGCTCGATCACGCCGTTGCGAGCGGAAAGGTCCGCTACCTGGGAATCAGCAACTTCAGCGGGTGGCAGTCCGCTCGGGCGGCGACGTGGCAGCAGGCCTGGCCCGGCCGTGCCCCCATCGTCTCCCACCAGGTGGAGTACTCCCTGCTGCGCCGCGACGTCGAAGCCGAAGTCGTCCCAGCCGCCGAGGCGCTCGGCCTGGGCGTCCTGCCCTGGTCCCCCTTGGCCCGCGGCGTACTCACCGGCAAGTACCGGCACGCAACCCCATCGGACTCCCGCGGGGCACATCCTCAGTGGGCTGCCCACATCGACCCGCTGCGGACGCCGCGGGATCAGCGGATCGTGGAGGCGGTGATCACGGCTGCCGACGGACTCGGTACCTCTCCGTTGGCGGTGGCCCTGTCTTGGGTTCGGGACCAGCCCGGAGTCGTGGCACCAATCGTGGGTGCTCGCACGGTCGCCCAACTCATGGGCTCCCTAGCCGCTGAGGACCTCACGCTTCCGGTCGAGATCCGCCAGGCCCTCGACGACGTCTCGGCCCCCGACGGGCTGCCCGGCGAAGACGATCCGGACGGTTGAGACAAAATCCGGCCGATGCCACGAGGGTGTTGCAGACCGTCGAATTCTGAGCGAACATGCGTGAGGTGAAGAGTGTGCGCACGGAGTACGACTACGTACCCGTGCGCATTCCACCGGGCACCGACCGCGCATCCGCGGCGGTGCTCTTGTCGTTACAGGCAGATACCGGTGGTTGGGAGTTGGCCAGGGTGCTGCTGCACGCCGACGGAACCCGCAAAGTGACCCTGCGCCGACGCCGCGTACACGCTCATCTGCCTGGCCCCGTCCTCTGAAGCTGAGCACTAGGGCGTGAGGACGACCTTGCCGATCGTGGCCCGTCGGCCGAGCATCGACAGGGCCTCGATCGCCTGATCAAGCGGCAGGGTCTGCGAGACCAGCGGTTTGATCGCTCCCTCTGCGTACAGCCGGGTGAGGTCCTCGTGCACGTCTTGGATGAGCGCCGGCTCGTACGTCCGATACAGCCCCCAGTGCAGACCCAGGACGCTGTAGTTCTTCACCAGCGCGTGGTTGGTCGGCGCGTCCGCAATCCGGCCGCTGGTGAAGCCCACTACGACGATGCGTCCCTCGAAGGCGACGCACCTACGCGAGGAGTCGAACACATCACCACCGACCGGGTCATAGATGACGTCGGCGCCACGGCCGCCGGTGATCTCCTTGACCGGCTCGACGAAGTCCCCGGCGACGTAGTCGATTGCATGATCGGCGCCCAACTCGAGGCAGACTGCCGTCTTTTCCGGGCCGCCGGCCGTTGCGATGACAACGGCGCCGGCTGCCTTGGCCAACTGGATCGCAGCCGATCCCACTCCCCCGGCCCCGGCGTGAACCAGGACAACCTCGCCCGCCTTCAACCTCGCGCGACGGTGCAGTCCGACGTGGCCGGTCTGATAGGTCAGGAACAGTGCCGCTGCCTCGCGGCCGGGCATCTGGTCAGGTACGGGGAACGCTGCGGCCGCGTCCATCAGTGCATACTCCGCGAACGCTCCGGAGCCCGCGGCTGGTGCGCCGAGAACTCGCTCGCCGCTGCCGACGACTTCGCCGGTCAGCTCCACACCCGGGATGAACGGCAGCGCGGGACGCTCCTGGTACTTCCCGGAGATCATCAGTAGATCGGGGAAGTTCAGTGCGGCCCCCCGAACCTTGATCAGCAGTTGGCCCTCGCCAGGCGTCGGGATCTCGACGTTCTCCAAGCGCAGCACGTCGGC
>JALZIX010000153.1 GCA_030860025.1 Actinomycetota bacterium | reverse complement strand
CGGCCGCGCCCTGCTTGAGCTGGCGTTTCTGCAGGTAGTCGCCGGAGACCCGCTCGTAATCGAAGCCGGATGCCTTCTTCTGCTGCTGGCTCATGAGCCGCTCCTCGCGGGATAGGCCATTGGTCTGGGACCAGACCAATGACATGCCGAGGGGCAGACTGATCCAGCAGGTCACGACTGTCAAGCTTGTCCGTCACGTCGGCGACGTCTGCGATCTCGCCTCGAGCGACTACCCACCTCGCCCCGCCGCGGGCCATGCAGAAAGATGAGTGCCCATGTCGCCCCCGCTGATCGGGCTCAGCAGCTATGTGGGTCCCGCCTCCTGGCGGACCTGGGTGGACGTCCCTGCCGCGTTGGTCCCCCATGCGTACGTCGACCATGTGCTGGCGGCCGGCGGAATACCGGTGATCGTCCCGCCAGCGGCGACGTCGACGCCGGAGATGGTCGGTGTGCTCGCTGACCGCCTGGACGGGTTGATCCTGATCGGCGGCCCGGATCTCGATCCTGCCCTGTACGGCCAGGAGCCGCATCCGCTGGCTCAGGTGCCGGCTCCCGAGCGCGATGCTGCCGAAGCGGTGCTGTTGGTGGTGATGCGGCAGCGCCAACGTCCGGTCCTGGGCATCTGCCGCGGCAGCCAGGTCATGGCAGTCGCTGCAGGAGGTCAACTGGTCCAGCATCTCCCCGACGTGCTCGGCCACGATGGGCACTCGCCGGAACCAGGCGTCTACGGCGAACACGACATCTCGATTTCGCCGAACAGTCGGCTGCACGCGATCTTGGGCACTTCGTCGCGAATCTCCAGCTATCACCACCAGGGTTTGGCCGAGCACCCTGGTTATGTCGCGGTGGCCTGGGCAGCTGATGGTTCCGTCGAGGCGATCGAGGACCCGAATCTCCCGTTCTGCATCGGTGTGCTCTGGCATCCAGAGGTGGGCGCGGATCCTCGGCTGTTCCAAGCCTTGGTCGCAGCAGCCGCTCGCCGGACCGCTAACCATCGCTGAGCAGGGCCGCGATGTCAGTGCCCCCGCCGGGTAACGAGTGACAGTCCGTACGGCTGACAGGCTGTTCGCCGCGGTGTGACAGGCTCCGGCCGTGTCCGGTGTCGTCCTCATCACCGGTGGCGGACGGGGAATCGGCGCGGCCACCTCACTCATGCTTGCCGAGCGCGGCCATGACATCTGCCTCACCTACCGCGAGGACGCGGAGGCAGCTGAGGCTGTGGCCGTTCGTTGCACCGCCCATGGCGCACACGTCAGCGCGGTACAGGCTGACGTCTCCCGGGAGGCGGACGTCGTCGCGGCGTTCGAAGTCGCCGCCCTACTGGGTCCGGTTACCGGGCTGGTGAACAACGCCGGGATCGTGGCGCCGCAGTGCCGGGTCGCGGACATGAGCCTGGCTCGGATCGAGAGGCTGTTCGCGGTCAATGTCATCGGCGCCTTCCTGTGCGCACGCGAGGCGGTGCGTCGGATGTCAACCGGCAACGGTGGCAACGGCGGCGCGATCGTCAACGTGTCCTCTCGAGCTTCGATTCTCGGCAGCGCTGGCGAGTACGTGGACTACGCCGCGTCCAAGGGCGCGATCGACACCCTGACCACCGGGTTGTCGCGCGAGGTTGCAGGTGACGGAATCCGGGTCAATGCCGTGCGGCCCGGACTCATCGCGACCCAGATCCACGCTGCCGGCGGGGCGCCAAATCGGTTGGAGCGGCTGACCGATTCTGTGCCGCTCGGTCGTGCCGGTCAGGCCGAGGAGGTGGCCGCGGCGATCGCGTGGCTGTTGTCACCCGAAGCCTCCTACGTCACTGGCGCGTTCCTCGACGTGGGCGGTGGCCGCTGAGGCCGTAGAGTTATCCGAGGTCCGGTGCTGCGCTGTGGGAAACAGGGTCGGGTCCGGGCAGAGGGGGCGTTGCCCTGGTGCGAACCGCACTGGTAGGCCGGGAACGTGAACTCGCCGTGCTCACGGACGCTCTTGCACGCGCGATGGAGGGTCACCCGCGTGTCGTGCTGTGCCGGGGCGAGCCGGGCGTCGGCAAGACCCGACTGGCCGACGAGTTGCGCAGACGAGCCAGCGCGGAAGGCGTGCCGTGCTTGTGGGGTCGCGCCGAGGAGTCGGACAGCACACCGCCGTACTGGCCGTGGCAGCAGGTCCTGCGGGATGTGCCCACGATTGCCGATCTGTCCGCGACTGACGAGCAAAGCCTGTCGACCGACCTCGGCCCGCTTGCCCGTCACGTATTTCCTCGCGCGGCGGCCTCCGTCAAGGGGAGGTCATCCATCGAGGATCGCCTGCAACAGTTTGATGCGGTCCGCTACCTGCTGCGGTTTGTGACCCTGCAGCGTCCGCTGCTCATCGTTATCGATGATGCGCACGGAGCCGACGAGGCTTCGCTGCTGTTGTTGCAGCACATCACACAAGGCCTGACCGACGAACGCATCCTGCTCCTGGTGAACCAACGCGATACCGAGAAGGCGCACCGCGTGCTCGAGGTCGAGTTGCTCAGGCAGCCGATCACGCGGCAACTCGACCTGCGTGGCCTCGGCGCGACTGCGGTGGGTGAACAACTGACCCTGTTGGTCGGGCATGAGGTGCCCGACGTGGAGATCGCGCACGTGCATTCTGCGACCGGGGGAAATCCCTTCTTCGTCGCCGAGATGGGCAGGATGCTGGCAGAAGTGGGGCCGGGCGCGCGAACCGCTCGGGTCACAACCGATGTGCGCGCGGCGATCAAGGCACGCCTGGAGCGACTTTCGCCCCACTGTCTGCGATTCCTCAGCGCGGCCTGCGTCGTCGGCCAGGACTTCGAGCTGACCGTGGTCGCGGCCATGCTCGGCGTTGCTGTGCTGGACTGTCTCGAGCCGCTTGAAGAAGCGGTATCGGCGGGTCTGGTCGAAGGTAACTCGGCTGTCTCGCGGCACCGCTTCACCCACGCCATCCTTCGCGACGCCATCGAGGCCGGTCTCACGACAGGTGAACGGGTACGGCTCCACAGGAGCGCCGCTGAGGCCCTGGAGGCCACTCACGCAGGGCGGATCGAACCGCACCTGTTCGACCTCGCGCGGCACTGGTCGATGGCCTGGGTGCTCGGCGACTCCGCCCGCGCGGCAGGGTGGATCCGACGTGCCGGCGAGCAGGCGTTGCACGATCAGGCCTACGAGGAAGCCGCCCGGCTGCTCCGGATGGCACTCGACGTCTGGGCCGGGGCCGAGGATGAGATCGGTCGCTGCGGCCTGCTGCTGGAATTGGGATTGGCCTTGAACTTCGCCTCTGACATCCCTGGTGCTCTCGCAGCCTGCCGAGAGGCCAGCGCCCTGGCAGCCGACCTCGCCCTGCCGGAACTCGTAGCCGCAGCCGCGCTTGCCGTCGAACCCACCATGCTTCCCGAGGCGGACGCCGGCATCCGGAGGTTGTGCGAGGAAGCGTTGGCGGCCCTGGGCGACCAGCAGACCGTCCTCCGCGCCAGAGTGAACGCAAGGCTGGCAGAAGTCTGCGACAACCTCGGCGACACCGAGACCGCCCGCCGGGCCAGCGAAGAAGCCCTCGCCCTGGCGGATCAGAGTGCGGACGTAACTGCGCTGGTTGCTGCCCTGCAGGCCTGCCAGCTGGCGAACGCATCACCCGATGGCCTCGACCAGCGAGCGGCACTGGCTGAGCGGATGTTGTCCCTTGGTCGGGACACGTCAGACCGCAGCGCCCAGCTGTGGGGGCGTCTCTGGCGGATTGACGTTGCGTTGGAGCGCGGTGAACTCGGTGTCGCAATCATGGAGTTGGACGCCGCGGTGCAGTGTGCCGACGGCGTCCGAGCGAGAATGGCACGCTGGCAGTTGCTGCGCTGCCAGGCGGTATTGGCTCAGGCTCGGGCCAGATTCGAGGAGGCTCGTCGGCTCGCCGCCCACGCCTTCGCGATTCTCGCCCCGACCGGAAACCCCCGGGCATACATGGTGCGCACCGGCCTGCTGTCGGCGATGGGTCATCACGTCGGTTATGACGCCGAGGCCGTTGCCTGGAGCGGCTTGGCCGAGAACGCCGGCCAGCCTGATTTTCCGACCGACGGTGTCATCCGCGCCCTCGCACCGGCCTGGATGCTCTCAGAGATGGGACGGGAGGACGAGGCCGCCGCGATCTATCGCTCACTCGGCCCTGTCGCCGAGTGGCAGCCGACACCTCACGCGACGCTGTTCGCCTATGCATTCGGCATATGTGTCGCGATGTCGTTGGACGCCTCCGACGATGTTGCAAGCCTGCACGACATGCTGAACCCCTACCGTGGTCACCACGTGGTCAGCGGGACCTGCTCGGTTGCTTATTTCGGGCCGGTGGAGCTGTGGCTGGGCGTGGCTGCGGCGTACCTGGACCAGCTCGACGACGCGGTTGTGGATCTCGAGCAAGCCCTGAAGACGAGTGAAACGACCGGTGCTATCGGTTTCGAGATCGAGGCTCAGAGCGAGCTGGCCGCTGCCCTGGCTCGCCGAGCTCGGCCGGGTGATCGTGCTCGGGCGCGTTCGTTGGCGGTGGACTCCGCCAGGCGGGCCGAGGCGCTCGGGATGCCGCCGCTGGCCGGCAAGGCCGAGCGGCTGATCCAGGGACTCGACCGTCGGTCTTCGGCGACGTTGACGCCCCGGGAGCGAGAGGTCGCGGAATTGGTCGCCCAAGGCCTGACGAACCGGGAGATAGCTACCCGGCTGTACTTGTCGGAGCGCACAGCCGAGAACCACGTACAGCACATCCTCGCCAAACTGGACCTGGCAAACCGCAGTCAGATCGCGGTGTGGGTTGCCGCACCCAAATGAGTACCTGACCGAGTATTTCCACGGACGCGTCGGCGCCACCAGGTTCCTACCGTTGCCTTGCCCGTCATCCGACGGGGCATCCGGCAAGAGGGAATCAGGTGGAGATCATGCGCATGTTGCTGAAGTACGAGTTCGGTCTGGAACCGGCGAATGAGGCCATCCGGACAGGAAAGATTGCTGAGACAAACCAGACGCTGGCCGAGCTCACCCGGCCGGAAGCCGCCTACTCCACCGTCGAATTCATTCGGTCATGAACGTCGATGACTTCCAGCGAGGTCTTGCGCAGGCGGCGAAGCGATGAGCGAACAGACAGTCGTCGCAGTCGTCGGCGCGACCGGCCAGCAGGGTGGCGGTCTGGCCAGGGCCATCCTCGACGATCCGGCGGGCCGCTACACATGCCGGGCACTAACCCGCAACCCCGCCTCGCAAGCGGCGCGCGCATTGGCCGACCGAGGCGCTGAGGTCGTAGCAGCCGACCTCGACGACGAGGACAGCCTCGTCCGCGGCTTCGAGGGTGCGTACGGCGCATACTGCATGACCAACTTCTTCGAACACTTCTCCCCGCAGAGGGAACAGCAGCAGGCAGCGAATCTCGCTCGGGCCGCCAAGGCGGCGGGCATCAGGCATGCGATCTGGTCGACAAATGAGGACAGTCGAGAGTGGCTCGAACTCCATGATCGCCTGCCTGTCCTGGAGGGCGGTTATCGGGTCCCGCACTGGGACGCCAAGGCGGAGGCGAATCGGTTCTTCACCGACAACGGAGTTCCGACCACGTTCCTGCGGCTGCCGATGTTCTGGGAGAACTTCGGCACTCCGGGCACGCCTCAGTACCCGCAGCGAGATCACGACGGCGTGCTGGCTATCACGCTCCCGGCCGGCGATGCCAAGCTCCCCGGCTTGGCGGCCGCGGACATCGGAGGGTGCGCACGTAGCGTTTTCAGGGCGGGCCACGAGTTCGTGGGCAAGACGGTGGGTCTTGCTGCACAACACCTGACCGGTCAAGAATTGGCCGAGGGATTGTCGGAGCTGCAGGGGGAGACGGTGCGGTACAACAGCATCCCGCTTGGGGCACTGCGTTCTGCGCCCATGCCCGGCGCTGACGCCGTCGCGAACATGTTCCAGATCATCACCGAGGGAAACGACAAGTACTGCGCCCACTACGACCCCGGGGTCACCCGATCACTGAATCCACAACTCCAGACCTTCGCTGCGTGGATCACCGCAGCCAAGGACCAGAAAAGTGTGCCGGCTGGCACGAGAGGCGACGTGGCACGATGACGCTGCAACCGCACGAGCACCTCTGGGATTTGGCCACTGCCGGGTTCGCGGCACGGTGTGCCCACGTCGTCGCCGACCTCGGCGTTGCCGACTGGATCGACGAGTCAGATGTATCGGCGGATGAGGTCGCCGCTGCATGTGGCGTGGACCCAGACGCCCTCGAACGGGTCATGAACCTTCTCGCTGCACAGGGGATCTTCGAATTCCGCAACGGCGCATTCCGACACACCGAGTCGTCACGGCTGCTGCGCAGTGACCACCCGATGACCATGCGACCGTTCCTGCAGATGATGGGCTCGCCGATCATCTGGGGAAGCATCACCGAACTGGCGTACGCGGTTCGCACCGGCCAGCCCTCCCTGGAAGTCCTGGAACCGCGGGGACTTTGGGCGCATTTGCAGGATCACCCGAGCGAAGGCGAGATATTTGGTCGAGCCATGACGGCCAAGGCAGGAGCCGAAGGCGCGGCTGTAGTCGCTGCCTTCGACTTCGCAAGATTCGGAGCCATCGCCGACATCGGCGGCGGCCGCGGGCATCTATTACGGGCGATTCTCGATGTCGCGCCCGACACCGAGGGCATCCTGTTCGACCTGCCTGAGGTGATCGGCAGCTTGGACGCCGAGCACCCGAGAATGAAGACGACCGCGGGGGACTTTTTCAAGGACCCTCTTCCCCCCGCAGATGCCTACATCCTCATGGAGGTTCTGCACGATTGGCCCGACGAGGAGTGTGGGGCCATCTTGGCCGCGATTCGCCGAGCAGCGCAGGAGGACTCCACACTGCTAATAGTCGAGGGCGTACTCCCGGAGGATCACAACGACGCCCGGGCAGCAAAGCTGGACCTGATCATGCTTACTGTCACGGGAGGCCGGGAGCGAACCGCATCAAGCCTCGAGAAGTTGCTGCAGCGAGCCGGGTGGGGGCTCAACCGAGTCGTCGAGACCGCGAGCCCGATGCGGATCGTCGAGGCGGCCCCGCGATAGGAACGGCAGCAGCCTCACGCAGGCGGGTGAACTCGTCGGCCAGAGCGTCCAGCTGATAGTGCGCGTTCAGTCCGCTCGGATTGGGCAGGACCCAGATCCCTGCTCCAGCCACCGACTTGGTCTGGCGGCCGATCGTCGCCTGGCGTTCTTGGAAACCCACCCGGTAGGCGGTCACGCCGAGTACGGCGACCCAGCCGGGACGCTGCTCGGCAACCAACCGGCTGAGCCTCCTGGCTCCGTCGAGCAAGTCGCAGGTGGTCAGCTCGTCGGCGCGTGCCGTGGTCCGCGCGACCAGGTTCGTGATCCCCAGTCCGTATCTAGGCATCTCGTTCTGCTCGTCGGGGCGGAGCTGGCGAGGTGTGAACCCCGAGCGGTACAGGGCTGGCCAGAAGCGATTCCCGGGTCGCGCGAAGTGCTGCCCCAGCGCGCCGGACCAGAGTCCTGGATTGATCCCACAGAACAGCACCGCCAGTCCGACGTCGACGACATCCGGAACTGTCCGGTCACGGGCCGCGGCAAGGTCCTCAGCACTGGGCCGGCGCTTCATGTCACGGATGAAAGGGCGCGGAACTTCATCCCCGAACGTTGCAGTCGGCCCAGCAACGCGTCCCCCATGGCCTCGACGGGCGTGAGTTGACCGGCTTTGTCGGGAAGATCGTCGAAGGCCAGGCTCAGAGCGGACTCGGCCAACATCTTCGCCGTCTCGTCGTAGCCGGGGTCGCCACCCGATACCTCGGTCAGGATGGGATCGGCCTCGCCGCCACCCACCGTGCTCACGAACCGCACCCGGAACCAAGATTGAGACCGCCGCTGCTCATCTGGGCCCTCGCCGCTGCTCTTCAACCTGAGTAGACCGTCGCGCAACAACGGGACCTGCGCTGCAGCCATCAGGCTTGCGGCTCCGGCCGTGGAGGCTGCGACCAGTGGTAGGCCACCGACATCCGCGTAGTGCCCATACCGGAAGTCCGGTCCATATCGGTCCAGTGCTCGCGCGGATCGCCGGATGATGATCGGGTCGATCGTGGGCAACGGCATGGCCCACCGCCCGGAACCCGGTAGCCGGCGCGGTGTCAACGGCAGCGAGCCGACCCGGCGAGCGGACGGTGCTGCGCGCGCTCGGCTCTCCCGCTGGCGCCGCAAACGCGCCGCCTCACTTGCTTGCCGGGCCCGCCCGAAGGCGCGCACGGCCGAGTGAAAGGTCCCCGCCGAAAAGCGCGCGTGAGCGCGGACGAATCCGGCGATCGACAGTGGCTTGTCCCTCGGGAGGTGATCGAGGGTGAACCACACCCCGAGGTCGTGCGGGACGGAATCGAAGCCGCAGGCGTGCACCAACCGGGCACCGCTGTGCT
>JALZIX010000140.1 GCA_030860025.1 Actinomycetota bacterium | reverse complement strand
TGCCTGCACCGTTACGACCGACCAAACCGATCCGGTCGCCGGGTTGGACGCGCAGCGTGACACCCGCGAGAAGAGTTCGGGTGCCCGCGCGGAGTTCCAGGTCGGTCGCGGTGATCACAAGAACACCAATGGTAGGTGGGCTGGATCAGCCGGTTTCAGTGTCCTCCGCGAATGCTTCGTCAGCCGCGGCCACCCGCAGCTTCTCGAGGGTCCGCGACTGTGCTTTAGCGCGAGCTATCAACCGGTCGAGCTCAGCAGCGTCCAGACGGGGATCACGCTCGGCGAGGTTGCGCAGAGTCCGCCAGCCAGCCGCCTTACCTTCCACGCCGAGGAGCATCGCTTCGAGTTCGACAACTGAGCTCAGCGGCGACCGACTGAGAAGACGCCCGTTGAGCTTCAAGCGTCCGGCTCGCTCGGCCACCCATGCCCCGACGAGCTTGTAGCGCGCGATGTCGATCTCGAGCGCCGACATGAACCCCAGCAGCGCTGAACGGTCTTCGGCGATTTCCTTGGCCAACTTGGCCAGTGGTGGACCGGCCGGCGTGGCCTGCTGTGCCTGCGCTGTCCGTTCGATCAAGGCGACTCCGACCGTCGATCCGGCCAAGTGATCGTTGAGGTAGATGCCCAACAGGCTGGTATGAGTGAGCTCGGTGATATCCATGGGACGGTCACCGTACTCCGACGTTTCCGGCGCGAGTTGAGCTAACCGGTCAGGACGTCCAGCTTCTTTGCAAGGTTCATCGCGTCGTAGGGGGCATGCACCTTCACGTCGTTGTCAAAGTAGATGTAGACATCGCGGGGCACACCGTCAGGGACTGTTTCCCCGGTTCGCCAGCCGTGCAGGAGCCGCGCCCATCGGTCGAGGGCTTCGTCGGAATAACCACTCACGTAAAGCTCCTGATCGCCGTGCAAACGCACATATGCGAAGCCGGAGGTCACGGTCTCGATGAGCGGCCACTTTCCGGCGGTATCAGCGACCACTAGGGCGATGTCGTGGTCCCTGAGCAGACGAACGAACGCCGGATCCAGAAAGCTCTTGTGTCTGACTTCGACCGCATGTCGCAAGGGGCGATCTTCGTCCGTCGTCGTCCAGTCACGGTCGGTCAACCGTTCGTCATGAGCCAGGGCGAGCTGCGCGGCTTCGGTGGTCGTACGAGGCAGGAGGTCGAAGAAGGCGCCCAACCGCTCGGGGTCGAAGCCGAGCATGGGCGGGAGTTGCCAGAGGAAGGGGCCGAGTTTGTTGCCAAGGGCGAGCACACCCGAGGCGAAAAAGTTGGCCAGTGGAACGTCAACAGCGCGCAGCTTCTTCATATGCGTGATGAAGCGCCCACCTTTGACCGAGAAGACGAAATCATCCGGCGTCTCCGCGTGCCACTTCAGGTAGTTCTCAGGTCGTTGGAGCGAATAGAACGAACCGTTGATCTCGACACTGGCCAGTTTGCTGGCGGCGTATTCGAGCTCCCGCCGCTGGGCCAGTCCCTTGGGATAGAACACGCCGCGCCAGGGTGGATAGCGCCATCCGGAGATTCCGACGTAGGCGCGCCCGATCACCGCTGAACGCCCGACCGTGCGCCGGTGAAGAGAACCTCGGCACCGACCGGCCGGTAGCCGGCCGCAAGGAACGCACGCATCGAGGCGACGTTTGCCGGATGCACCTGCGCCCAGAGCAGGGCCTTGGCTGGTAGGAGGGCGCGGCCATACGCGGCGAGTCTGCGGCCGAGACCGGCACCGCGGCGAACCTCCTCCACCTCGAGGCTGATCTCCCACCTGCCGGCCAATCCTCGCCCGAGGGCGTCCTGCCCGCCGGGCCGGGCATCGAGTTGCCCCGCGAGCGCAGCCAGGAAATCCGGCTTCAGCGGTCGGGTCATCTCGCAGTCACTGAACTGCGAGGTCAACCAGTCTGGGTCGGCATCGGCTGCGATGACATGGTGGCCAGTGAATCCGAAAACCGCGGCCACCGGCGTACCGGTCGGTCCGGGGAAGAACGAGATGCCACCATCGGCCGGTGGCGGGTGATCGCGGCCGACTTGCTCGAGCAGGGCGGCTAGCTGGGTCATGTCGCCATCCAACTCACCAACAACCCCGTGACCGCGACGGGTACGGCCGGGTCCGATCGCTGGTCGGTATTTCTACTCATCTCGATTGGGTAGCCGGCCGCATCCGCTGGCGCTGCGCTGCTGCAACGGTCTAGCCATGC
>JALZIX010000135.1 GCA_030860025.1 Actinomycetota bacterium | reverse complement strand
GCTCGAAGCGGCTAACCAGGTTGCGCGGCTCACTACACCGGCCGTGGCAGCGGCCGTGTGCGCAGCCCTGGCCGCCGGCATCGACCCGGCGCGGCTCGACGCAGTGATCGACCTGGCCGGCTCGCTCATGCTGATCGGGTCACCGGACGGTGCGGGCTCGCTCGAGGAGGAGCTCTCGGCTGGACATGTCGCGGCGGTCGGGTGGCTGGCCACAGTCCTACTGGACGCTGGGATCCGAGCGCCCGCCGAGGCACTGGAGCTGACCCTGGGTGTTGTCGGCCTCTGCGGGACGGCGCGCAAGGCCGACCCGCCACCTCCGGACGTACAAGGCGCGGATCCCCCCGTGCTGGCTCAGCCCGGGAGATACCCGGCTCCCGACGTCGTGCGGAACTCGGCGCTATGGGCGTTCTTGCGATGAGCCTTCCCGTCCTGATGAACCTGATGGCATCGCCGGACGGCCCAAGCCTGGACGAGCTGGTAGGCAATGCGGACGCCGCCGGTTGCGACGGAGTGGGCCTGGCCGACAGTCCGCGCCTGCTCGCCGACCCGTTCGTGTCCACCGAGATCGTGCTGTCCGGTCACGCGTTGCGCCTGGCTGGCCCATGCGTGGCCGCCCTGGGTCTCCGGCCGACCGCGACGGTGGCCAGCGCGCTGGGCACCCTGTCCCAACGGCATCCCGGCCGGGTCCTTGCCGTGGTCGGGCGGGGCGAGAGCGCGGTGCGCAACGAAGGCCTGCCCGTACCCAGCCTGCGCGAGCACGGTCGTGCGATGGCCGCACTGCGGGAGCGCCTCGCCGAGTCGCAGCGAGGCCGGCCGGCCGTACTTCTCGGTGCCGGTTCCGGTCCGCGGACCATCGAACTCACCGCCGCGACATTGGACGGCGTGCTCGTCGACGTCGGTGCCGACCTGGAGACGGTCGGTCGAGCCGTGTCCACGGCGCGTACGGCCTCGCACGAGGCGGTCGTCTGGCTGTTTCTGCGGGCGGTCGTGACCCGTACCGAGGAGCAGGCGGTTGCTGCCATGGATCCGATCCTCGGATCGTGCGCGGCCCGGTTGGTCGCCGCGCCGCAGTGGTACGGGATCGATGATGTCCAGCTGCCGGCGATGACCGCGGTGGCACAGGCGCACGACTACCGCCGGCACGGCAGCCCGGGTGCCGGGGCCGGGTCCGGCCGGTCGTGGGAGGCCGAAGCGCTCGTACGGGACCGTTTCCTGCTCAGCGGCGGCCCGGAGGAGATCGCGGCCCGGCTGCGGCCATTTGCCGAGCTCGGGATCTCCGGAGTCGTCCTGGCCGGTGGGCTCGCCGGGGTTCGGGACGAGTCCGGGCCGCTCGTCGCCGCGGTACGGGCCGGCCTGTCCCCGGACGGCCCGGGATGACCGGCCAATCGTGATGCGCGGGGGCCATCCGTCCCCGAGCCCCGAGCTCGCGCCCGGGCTCGGGCTCGGTGCGTTGGGCGAGTTCGCAGCTAACACCCGCCTCGGCAACATTCCTGACGACGTCGTCGATTGCGGGCGACTGCTGCTGCTGGACACCATCGGGGCGCTGCTCGGAGGGCTGCGCTATCCGGAGGTTCGTCGGCTGGCCGGCCGCCTCGTCACCGGCGGCGGTGGTGAACCGGACGGCCCGATCCCCGCGGCGCCCTTCGGGTTGCTCGTCACGCTCGGCGCTGCGGCCACCTGGCTGGACACCGACTCCGGCGGCGCATTCCATCCACAGGGGCACCGATTGCCACCGGTCCCGACGGCGCATCCCGCACCGCACTCGCTGCCCGTCCTGCTGCACGCGGCCGCGCACGGATTGGACGACCGGCGGCTGCTGGAGATCTTCCTGGTCGCCAACGAGATCGGGATGCGCGCCGGGACGGCGACCTCGCTGCGGCCCGGCCTGCACCCGCACGGAATCCACGGCCCGAGCGGGGCAGCGGTGGCGGCCGGAGTGCTGCGCGGGCTGGATGCCGAGCAGCTGACCGCTTCCTTCACGCTGGCCAGCTCGCTTCCGTTGGCGGCCACCCTCGCGGCACCGATGCGCGGCGGCACGGTGCGCAACCTGTGGACCGGGCTCGGCGCCGCCTACGGAGCCAGCGTGGTCGGACTAGTGGCCGGTGGCGCGCGGGCCGCCGACGGTGGGTTCGCCGTGCTGCACGACGGGGCGGTTAGCACGGATCTGTCCCTCGACCAGCTTCTCGGCGAGCTGGGCAGCCGGTGGGAGCTGGCCAACAGCTACCTCAAGCCCTACGCCTGTGCCCGGTGGATCCACCCTGCTCTTGATGCCATGGGCGAAGCGCTGCTCGACGGCGGGATCGTCGCTTCCGAGGTCGCTTCCGAGGTCGAGGCCGTCGAGGTCGACACGTTCGCCTTCGCTGCATCGTTGGATGCCCGTGCAGTGGACTCGGACCTGCATGCGAGGTTCTCGCTGCCCTACTGCCTTGCCGCCCTCGCGGTGGACGGGGAGCTGCTCGCCGACGGGTTCCTCGGCGATCGGCTGGGCCGTCCGGAGCTGGCCGAGTTCGCGGCGCGGGTGCGGGTGCGCGAGGAGCCGTCGTACTCGGCTGCGCTACCTCGCGAGCGTCCGACCCGGGTCACCGTCCGGGCCCGCGACGGCCGCACCGGGCGGGCCGAGGTGCGCAACGCGAGGGGCAATCCGGCGGACCCGCTGAGTGCCGGCGAGGTGGCCGAGAAGCTGCGCCGCAATGTTGCTGATTCAGTGCCCGCCGAGGTGATCGAGGCAATGATCGCAGCGCTGACCGGGTCCAGCCCGACCACCGGGCGGGGGGACACCATCGAAGCGACCAGCCGGGCGGCCATGCGCGCGCTCGCGTCCGGATAAGCGGCGAGGGGCTTGCGGTGGGCAGGGGCGGGGTCGAACCGCCGACCTCTCGCTTTTCAGGCGAGCGCTCGTACCGACTGAGCTACCTGCCCCGCGAAGCCGTACCGCTGGCGAGAGTGGCACGGCTCCTTGGCAGCTCCGAACGGGGGTCAGTCATCGCAGGTCAGTTGCCGGTACAGGGCGTGGGTGTCACCGACCACCCACGCTTCCTCGATGCGGCCGTCCCGGCATCGGTGCACTGCCGCGGCTTCGTAACTGAACCGCCGTCCCGTCGCCGGAACACCGAGCAGTGTCCCGCCGTGGCTGCCGGAGAGCGTGAGCCGGGCGAAGACATGGTCGCCGGCCGCAACCACGTCGTCCAGCGCGACGTGCAGGTCCGGGATCGCCTTCCGCGCCTTGTGGGCGTAGTCGAAAAACCCGTCGAGTCCCCGACTCTTGGGGCCCAAGGATCCTCGCCAGGACAGGTCGTCGGTGACGATGGATTCCACCGCCGACAGATCGCGCTGGTTGAACACCCGCTCCCAGAACCGGGTCACCAGCTCGGCGTTCGAGTTCACGGCGGTAAAGGTACGGCGTCGACCGGCAGCCCGACCGGCCGATTGGTAGCGGTGGGGCGCGACCCCAGGAACAGTGAACGGTCGACGGCGTCCAGCAGCACCGGCATGACGTCGGAGCCGATGAGGTGGCCCAGCCGGCCCCGCTCGCACTGGTTCTCGCCGAAGGAGACCACCTGATCGGGGCGGACGGCAGGACCGGCGAGCACGAACGGCACCGGGTCTCCGCTGTGAATCAGGCCTGGGACAGCAGGGGTCGCGTGGTCCCCGGTGACCAGGACCGTGGCTCCAGAGAACTCCGGCCCATCGAGCCTGTGCAGGGCGGTGTCGAGCCGCTCCAGCGCGGCAACCCGGTTGTGCGGGTTCTTGGTGTGCCCAGCCTCGTCGACCGCCTTGCTGTGGCAGAACACGAACTGCGCACCGTCATGCAGCAACCGGGCGGCTGCCTCGATCCGCTCGCCGTAGGCCGCCCCGGGGTCGGCCCGGTCAGGGATGTGTACGAACCGCATGCCGAGCACGTGGGCCAGGCCGGCCAGGAAGGGAGAGGCCGCGATCAACGCGGCGTCGAGTCCGTGGCGGGCGCCAAAGGAGGGCACCGGGCGCAGCCGACCCCACCACTTGACGGTGAGAACGTTGAGTGGCAACAGTCCCCGGGAGATGCGGGCCGTGTTGACCGGATGGACGCCTAGCTCGCGAGCAATGTCCTGTGTCCACGTGGTGACTGCGTCCGCCGTAGCCGCGGCCGCCTGAGTAAGGGCGGTCGGTCGCAGGACGGGATGCACATCGGGAAAGAAGGGGTCGGAGTCGGTGACGGCGTCATTGGCGCCGCCGCTGATCCGCAGAATGGCCTCGCCGCGGCTGACCTCGATGAGATCGATTGCCAGGTTGCCCACCTCGCGGTGGGCGACGA
>JALZIX010000081.1 GCA_030860025.1 Actinomycetota bacterium | reverse complement strand
GCCGAGAACGGTCGGCTGCCCACCGGTCGTGCCGGCAGCAGCCGCCGGGGCCGCCGCCGACAGCGACAGCGCGCAGATGCAGGCCGTGCAGAGCGCCGCCAGGAATCGCCGCATGAATGTCCCCGATGCTTGGCCGGCGTCGCCGCGCCGACGCTGGGCGGGGACCCTAGCCAAGCCCGCCCGCGGCGGGCAACCCCTTTCGACCGCCGGACGCGGCCTACGCGAGCGCGGCCGGGTCGGTGACGGCGACGATGATCGCCCAGGCGGACAGCACCCCGTAGAAGGCCACCGCCCACCACATGAACCCGACGCGCCACTTGTTCGGCCCGATCCTGGCCGGCAGGACGCCCTTGTTGAGCTGGATGAGCAGCGCCGAGTAGATGAACATCACGAAGCCGTTGAGGCAGGACGCGATCACGAACAGCGTCAGCGGCTGGTCCATCCCGGACAGCAGGATCGCGCAGCCGAACACGAGCTCGGCCCACACGGCCGCGAAGTAGACCTTGCTCTCGGTCCAGAACTCGCTGTCGCGCAACCAACCGACCTTGAGGATGTCGGCGGTCACCCGCCCGACCATGTCGATGACCCCGAGGTTGGTCGAGAACAGCGCGGCGAAGCCGGCCCCCCAGAACAGGATCGACATCCAGCCGCCCACACTGCGCCCCAGAGCCTCCCCCACGTTGAAGATGAAGCCGAAGTCCTCCCCGGAGTTGCCGACGCCGACGGCGGAGTACGTCACCATCATGAACAGCAGCAGTGTGATCGCCCCGGCGACGAAGAAGGTGATGAACTGCTCGCGGTTGGCGACCCTGTACCAGTCGTCCCAGCGCTTCAGGTTGGCCTCGTCGCGGCGGAAGAAGTAGCCCGTCTGCTGGGACGCCTGCTCCTCCCCGGTGAATGGCGAGACGACCTTCGGCAGCCGCCCGCCCATGCCCAGGCCCTTGTCGCGCGCCCAGTTGGACAGGGTGAGGTTGACCGTCCCCCCCGCGCCGGCGAAGGCCACGGCGCCCAGCACGCCCGCGATGCCGATCGTGCTGATCCCGGCCGGGATCTCGCCGACGCTGACCAAACCCTGTCCGAACGCCGCGATCGCGGACGAGTCGATCACCGTGAACACGGAGAGGACGAGAAACGCAAGGATGGCAGCGACCATCGCGAACTGGATCTTCTCCACGGTCTTGTAGACGACCGGGGAGACGGTCAGGATGATGCCGGTGGCGATGAGCAGGCCGACCGTGATGGGCGCCGTCACGCCGGCGGCGTCCAGGCCGAAGGCGAACGCTACGGTGGTGGCGGCGCCGGTCGCCCATCCCGGCCACGCCCACGGCACGATCGCCATGACGATGAACGCCGGCGCCCAGCCCTTCCACAGCCGCATGAAGCCGACGACGGCGCTCTCGCCGGTGGCCAGCGTGTAGCGCTCGATCTCGACGTTCACGAAGTACTGCGTGCCGATGCCCAGCAGCATCAGCCAGACGAGCGCGAACCCGAGCTGTGTGGTGATGTAGGGCCACAGCACGTACTCGCCCGACCCGATGGACGCGGCCAGCAACAGGACGCTCGGCCCGATGACCCGCTTCAGCGGGATGGGCTCGGGAAGGTCCGCGTACGGGACCCCCGGCAGGTTCCTGTCGGGTATCTCGGTCGCGAGAGCGCCCTCGTCACGCCGGTTGGTGTCCTCCGCCATCGCCCACCCCCTGCTCGACCGGCCTGTACTGGCCACAGTCCGCAGATCCCCCTCGACCGACCGAGGGCTTCAATGACCGTAGGCGATGCGACGGACAGTGACAAGGACATAGCACGGACTGAACCGCCCCGGGTTCTTCGGAGGCTCGGTCAGTTGAGTCCGGGCAGTTCCAGCTGCCCGAGGTCAGCGTAGTAGTTGGCTTCGTGCTCGGCGGGTGGGACGTGGCCGATGGGTTCGAGCAGCCGGCTGGTGTTGAACCAGTGGACCCACTCCAGGGTGGCGAACTCGACGGCGTCGAGGTTGCGCCAGGGGCCGCGTCGGCGGATGACCTCGGTCTTGAACAGCCCGATCACCGACTCGGCCAGGCTGTTGTCGTAGCTGTCGCCGACCGAGCCCACCGATGGCTCGATGCCGGCCTGTGCGAGCCGGTGGGTGTAGCGGATCGACAGGTACTGCACCCCGCGGTCGGAGTGGTGCACCAGCCCATCCAGGCCGCTGTGTTGCCGGTCGAAGAGCGCCTGCTCCAAGGCGTCCAGGGCCAGGTCGGTGCGCAGGCTGGTCGAGGCGCGCCACCCGACGATGCGCCGGGCGTAAGCGTCAATCACGAAGGCGACGTAGACGAACCCCGCCCAGGTCGCCACATAGGTCAAGTCGGCCACCCACAGACGGTTGGGCGCGGTGACGGCGAACTGGCGATCGACCAGGTCAGCTGGTCGCGACGCCGCGGGACCGGCGACCGTGGTGCGCTTGAACGCCCGGCCGCGGACCGCGCCGGCCAGACCCATATGCCGCATCAGCCGCTCTACGGTGCAGCGGGCCACGGCCACGCCGTCACGGCGCAGCGCGTGCCACACCTTGCGGGCGCCGTACACCTGCCAGTTGGCATCCCACACCGCCCGGATCCGGGTCTTCAACTGCTCGTCACGCACGGCCCGCGGCGACGGCGGCCGGGCCTTGGCGTCGTAGTAGGTCGACGGGGCGACCTGCAACACCCTGCAGATCGGCTCGACCCCGTAGGCATCGCGGTGGTCGTTGATGAACGCCATCATCACCGGCGTGGGCGGTCGAGCTCCGCCTGGGCGAAATACGCCGACGCCTTGCGCAAGATCTCGTTGGCGCGGCGCAGCTCCCGCACCTCGCGCTCCAAGTCGCGGATGCGCTGCTGCTCGGCGGTGCTCACCCCCGGGCGGGCGCCGTCGTCGACCTCTTCCTGGCGGACCCACTTGCGCAGCGTCTCGCTCGTGGCGATGCCCAGCATCTCGGCGATCGCGCGCATCGCCGCCCACTCCGACTCGTAGTCGTCGCGGTGGTCGATCACCATCCGCACCGCCCGCTCACGCAGCTCCTGCGGGTACTTGCTTCCTCTGGCCATGGCTCCATCCTGTCAAGGTCTGGAGCCTCCGGGAAAGCCGGGGCGGTTCAGAAGGCGGCCGGGGGTTGTGTTCCTCTTGACCTCCCGGGGACACTGGTGCTCAGACGGGATCCCGCCTCGAGGAGGGGCCAGTGATCACGCAACAGCTGCATCGGGAGCTGACCGAGGTGCTCGGCCCCGCCGGCGTAGTCAGCGAGCACCTACAGCTGCGGACCTACGAGTGTGACGGCCTGGCCGGCTACCGGGTGGTGCCGGGGCTGGTGGCGCTGCCGACCACCACCGAGCAGGTCTCGGCCGTCGTGCGCGCCTGCGCGC
>JALZIX010000074.1 GCA_030860025.1 Actinomycetota bacterium | reverse complement strand
CGCAGATCAGTTACCTGGAGACCCTGGCGCGCCGGACCGGGCGCGATGTCCCCGAACGGCTCACCAAGGCCGACGCCTCCCGGCTGATCGACGAACTCCAATCGGAGCCGAACCAGGGGTCCTAAACTGGGTCTCCACATCGGCGGACTCGAACAGATCGTCAGGACCGGTGGGGGCCGCTGGCGCAGGTGTACCCGCGCTTTCTCGTCGAAGCGCTGACCGTAGATGCCGGTCTGGACCCGCGCATGCGTATCTCGGTGCGCTCGCCGAGCTCGTCCGCGAAGTCGGTATAGATAATTGCTTGTCGGGACTTCTCAATGAGCGCGACGAGCCCAATGTTTGATTCGGCCAGTCGCGGCGCTAAATCAGTCTGGTACGGCGAGCGCAGGGTCTGATCCACCCGAAGACCCAGTGCACTGCGAATTCCAGCGTGCGTCGCGCGTAGACGCAGGACATTCGGGGGTCGGCGTATATGGCGTGCTAGGGAGTTCGTTGAGGTTGCAAGCCGTCCGCTGGGGCGACTGCGGTGGCCGTGAACGGGCGGTAGCTGAGCGTCAATCCAAGTGACTCAAAGTTCCACCCGCCATCCCGGAGGCAATGACCCCACCGATTCTCAGTCATCTCGGCGACGTCAAAGCCGCCCCGAAAGCCGCGCTCCCGTAACACCAGGCGGAACGGGGGGACCTACGCTGGTGCGCTGAGGCCACCGACGAGCAGCCGAACCCCCTGGCGGAGTCGCCGGCGAACGAGGTCCGGATCGGAGAGGTCGAGCTCGAGACCTTTGGTGAGCGCCAATGCAAGGTCAGCGACCTCGTCGGGCTCGATGTCCACGAGTTTGGCCTCACCGCGGTCCTGGGCCTCGGAGACCGTCCGCGCTATCAGTTCGTGCATTGAGGCCGCGAACCCGTCGTACAGATCGCTGGTCAGCCGGGAGCCGGTCCCGAGTAGCTCTTCGGCGTGCGGGCTGTCGGTCACGAGTTGTAGCACTAGCTCGACCTTCGCCGACAGCACATCGTGCACCCGCTCGGTCAGTGGGGCTTCCCGCGCGGCGGCGGCGTTCGCGCTCGCCAGGGCGCCGTCGAAGATCCGGGTCGTCAGACGCCGGAACGCGTCGTCCTTGTTGTGGACGTGCTGATAGACCGCGGCCCTGGACATCTCGGCGGCCACGGCGATGTCGTCCATCGTCGTTCGGCGTACGCCGTGCCGAGCGAAGCACGCGTAAGCCGCGTCGAGTATCCGCTCAAGCCGGTCGTCGGACATGTTGACAAATATTGCATGGGGCGACACGGCGCGGACCCGTTCTCATGCCGGTGGCGCCGTGGCCCGCTCCAGCACCTCCAACACGGTGTCGCGCAGCAGACCCACCTTGTAGCCGGTCTGCGGAAGTGGGCTGCATCGTGCAACGGCGGCGTCGGCGGCGGCCAACAGAGCCGGCGACGAGTCCGCCCCCAACTCGACGCCCGCCAGCACGGCTTCGACCTCCGGCAATCGCAGCGGCGTGTGCGCGACACCACCCACGGCGACCCCGGCGACGGTGATCGTGCGCCCGTCCATCACCAGCCGCGCTACCGCCTCGACCAGCGGCCACTCAGCCTCGGCGCGGCCGATGGCTCGGTGGTAGGCGGCGCGTTCGCCCGCCGCCGGGACCGGCAGCTCCACCGACAAGAGCACCTCGCCGGGACCGAGCAGGTGGTCACAAGTCGGATCCGAGCCGTCGCCGTACAGCCCGCTGATCGGCAGCCGACCAAGCTGGTGAACGTCCGCCTGGGCGTCGTAGGTGAGCAGCGCCATCGCGATCGAGGACGGATGTGGAGCAACGCACGGACCCTGCTCGATGACTGCCGAGTACAGGTGCAGGCCGTCGCGGGCCGGGCACCCGTCGCCCCCGCTCTGGAAGCAGGAGAAGTGCCGGTTGCGGTAGTACCAGCACCTGTTGCGCTGCAGGAGGTTTCCGCCGAGCGTCCCGGCCGTACGGATCTGTGGTGTCGCGAGTGCTCCGGCCGTCGAGGACAGGGCTGGGTAGTTGGCCCGCAATCGCGGATCTGCGGCGATCTCAGCGACGCTGGTCAGCGCCCCGATCCGGGCCGATCCGTCGGGCAGCCATTCGATCCCGTACGGCATCGCCGGTACGACGGTGAGATCGACGAACGGACCGGCAGCTTGGCCAGAACGTTGCCGAGCGGTGACGTCCGTCCCTCCTGCCCGCGCTTCACCGCCGTCTTCCCGTAGGACGCGCGCCACCTCGTCCAAGGTCGTCGTGGTCATGAGTTCATCCCTTCCAGGAGGCGGTCCGGCCGGATCGGCACGTCGCGCGGGCGCCAGCCGGTTGCGGCATGGACCGCGTTGCCGACCGACGCGGCGACGCCGATCGTGGCGATCTCACCGAGGCCGATCCCCCCGCCCTTCACGTGGTCCCAGCCGTCCTCGTGGAAATGGATCTCCATCTCCGGTGTATCCCCGATGCCGGGGATCCGGTAGTCCTCGAGGTTGTCGGTGAGGATCACGCCGGTGTTGGGGTCGACGTGGCGCTGTTCGTAGAGCGCGAAACCGACTCCTTGGATGATGGATCCCTCGCACTGACTGCGGGCCAGTTGCTCGGCGTAGATGTGCCCGACGGAGACCCCGCCCCAGACCCGCGTGGCCCGGATCTTTCCCAGCCGCATGTCCACCTCGACCTCGGTGACGTGTACCGAGCCGCTGAATCCGCGGCCGAGTGCCATTTCGCCGAGGGTCGGAGTTGCATATCCCCGGCGATCTCGTTTGCGCTTCCCGACCACCTTCGTCCCCTCGGCTCCGTCGAGGAGATCGGCCACCGAGCCCGCTGCAGCCGCCGAGCCAAGGGCAGCACGCAGTCGAGTGGCTGCGTCCTGGGCCGCCGGCGCCAGGGAGGGCGTGGTCCGGCTGCCTCCTGCCATCGGGCCGTGCACGGTGTCGGTCAGCCCGATCTCGACCCTAACCCGATCAGCCGGTAGCTGGAGATCGGTGCAAAGGATGTTCGTCAGGACTGAGCGGATCCCGGTACCGACGTCCTGTGTGCCGGTGCGAGCGACGACAACGCCGCCTTCCACCGTCAACTCGAGTTCGCACCCGGGATCCAAGATGTACAACCAGTTCGCCGCGGCAACGCCCACGCCGAGACGAAACCGTCCGGTCTGCGAGCCAGGCGAGGGGCGCTGCGTCCACACTGGAAGCGCCTGCGCCCAGTCGTAGAGGGCGTGGCGCTTTCGATTGCCGTCCCACCGACGGCGTAGCGCGATCGGGTCCTCGTTGAGCCGGTCGGCCATCTCATCGACGGACTGCTCCAAGGCCCAGAACAGCGGCGGGCCCCCGGGGCCACGGAACGGCGTCGCGGGCGGATGGTTGGTCAGGACGTCGTAATCGCGCAACCGCCGAGGAGCGGTGCCGTAGATGAGCCTGCCGAGCATCGCGACCCCCGATGCCACCGACACGCCGCCCTCCCCCCGAGTGTCGATAGTCAGAGCAGCGAGCTCCCCCTCGGCATCGGCAAGCATGCTGATCTCGGTCTCGGTGCCGGCCCGGTTGCCACCTGCCGTCAGCTCTGCCGAGCGGTCCACGACGACCCGGACCGGGGCGCCGGCCGCGCGGGCGAGTTCAACGGCCGCGTCGACTTCTTGGGTGAGCGCATTCTTGGCGCCGAATCCGCCGCCGACGTGTTCGGCGTAGCCATGCACTTGTTCCGGGCGCAGCTTCCAGCGCTTTGCCGCGGCTTCGCAGATGACGCCGATCGCCTGAGCTGACACGTACAGATGCAGGTCCCCATCACTGTCCCACTGGGCGACGCACGCGTGCGGCTCCAGGGGCGTGTGCACCTGGACGGCCGTGGTGAAGGTGCTGGAGACCAGCCTCGGGTCGGCAGCCTTACGCGCGCTCTCGATCCGGCGCGCCGCGGTCCCGCCGCGCCAGCTCATCGATGCCGGTCCCCGGAGGTTGCCTTGCCAACGAGTCGGGAGGGTCGGTCCCTCTGCCGAGACCGGCGCGTCCTTGCGGGTGACCCGAGAGCCGTAGATGACCGGCGCATCCGGCAAGAGCGCGGACTGGAATGTGAGCACGGCCGGCCGCCCGTCGTACTCGACGAGGACCTGGTCAGCAACCGAGCGTGCTTCGGCAAGGCTGGCAGCGGCCACGGCAGCGATCGGTTGGCCGACGTAACGAACGGTTCGATCCGCCGGCAGCAGCTCCACCAAAGTCGTGCCCTCGGACGCCTTGACCGCACCTATGACGGCATGCGCGCGGGTTGAGCGGATGATGACCCCCTCCAGCTGGCCGTCCAGACGCACGTCCGTCGTGTAGCGCGCTTTGCCGGTGAGCTTGTCCAACGCCTCGACCCGTGGCGACAACCCCACTGTGCCGTCGTCGTCATGTGCACCCGTACAGGCTGCCGCGACCGCGGCGTAGATCCCGGCGTAGGCCCCGCAGCGGCAGAGGTGACCGGCCAGGGCGTCGGCAATCGTGTCCCGATCCGGGGCTACGTCACCGTGTTCGGCGCGCCATTGATCGACGAAGGCCGCCCCCTCGGTGACGAAGCCAGGCGAGCAATAGCCGCACTGGAGTCCGTCATGGGCGGCCATGGCGCGCTGTATCGGGTGCCTACCGGACAAGCCCTCGACGGTGGTGACCGACCGACCCTCCAGTGCGGCGCCGGGGAGCAGGCAGCTCACCATCGGCTTGCCGTCGACCTGGACCGTGCAGGCGCCGCACACTCCGGACCCGCAGACCAGCTTGGTGCCGGTCAGACCAAGCGTGTCCCGCAGCACGGTAACCGCGGTGTCCGCGTCGCTCAGATCGAATGTGTGGATTGAGCCGTTGACCGTGACATCCACGTGAGTCCCCCTGTTAGACGTCCTGACAGTAGAGACTCATGTTGTCAGGACGTCAAGTCACGGATTCGTGACAGCCTGCCGGAACCCAGGGTGTGCGGCTATCAGGGAGCATCCTTTACACTCGGCGGGCCCCGATGGTGCACGAGCCCCCATCGTCTAGTGGTCCAGGACGCCGCCCTTTCAAGGCGGTAGCACGGGTTCGAATCCCGTTGGGGGTGCGTAACGCAACGCCCACACAATGGCGCAGAATAGGTACCGGACAACATCTTCGATCACGAGGCACCAGCCAGCACCACCAGCAAGGCCCTGTAGCGCAGTTGGTTAGCGCGCCGCCCTGTCACGGCGGAGGTCGCCGGTTCGAGCCCGGTCAGGGTCGCTGCTCCGCCCCGGTGTTCACGCATCGATGCGGAGTTGCAAGGAAGCCGTATCGCTCTCGCCAGCGGTACGGCTTCGCGGGGCAGGTAGCTCAGTCGGTACGAGCACTCGCCTGAAAAGCGAGGGGTCGGCGGTTCGATCCCGCCCCTGCCCACC
>JALZIX010000057.1 GCA_030860025.1 Actinomycetota bacterium | reverse complement strand
GATTCCGTGCTTGTTGATGGTGCGGTTGCTGAGGCGCTAGAGGGTGATCCGCGGTATCGGCTGCGTCGGCTTGGTCGCGTGTCGGTGCGCGGACTGGAACGCCAACGCCCGTGGCTGTTGCGGCGGGCCGAGGCGGAGCGGTCTTCGGAGAGATCGGCTTCCGACTCCTGACCAGTGTCGCCAACGGTCGGCGCCGAGGTGGTTGTGTTCGGTACGAAGTACGCAGCAGCAACGGGTACGAGGGTGGGCTGGTTTGCGCCGTTGGCTGGCGGTGTGAGAACTTGCGGAGAGTCACCTGATGTTGCTCAAAGTTCTCGGAATTTAGTGGGCTGCAATGGCTTTCAGGGTCGGAAAATGTCAGACCCTCCTCGTAGGTTAACAGTATGACCACGCTTCTCAGCCCGCCCGCAGTCTCCGGGTTGGCCGGTGCTCGAGCCGCGGTCGGTGCCGCGGCGCAGGCGCAGCTGTGGTCACTGACTGACACACAGCTCGCGGCTGAGGTCGCCGACGCGGTGGCGCTGCGGGCGCAGGCCGATGCGGTACTGCTGTCCCGGATCGGGGAGGCCGACGCCCGTGGGCTTGCCCTCACTCGTGGTGCGAGCTCGATGACCGGGTGGCTGCGCTGCTCGCACCGCCTCGCCCCCGGTGAAGCTAGCCGGTTGGTCAAGGCCGCCCGCTCCCTGCGCGAGCAATTGCCCGCAACTGCTGTTGCGTTAGCCGAAGGTGAGTTGAACCTCGGCCAGGTCGAGGTGATCGTCGAAGCACTCAAGGACCTCTCCGACCAGGTCAGCCCCGACCAGCGCGCCGAAGGCGAGCAGACCCTGATCGCGGCCTGCGACTCCCTGGACCCGATCGCGCTCGGACGGCTCGGCCGGCGCCTGGAGGAACTGCTGGACCCCGACGGGGTGCAGGCCCGCGACGAGGCCAAAATCCGCGACCACGAGCAGAAGGCGTTCGGCAAACGCGAGCTGACGTTCAGCCCCGACCCGTACGGATCGGGCGGCACGATCCGCGGCCGCTACGACGCCGCCGGGTACGCGGTCATGACCGCTGTCCTGGACCCGCTGTCCACGCCCTGGTCGGAAGTGACCGGCGTGGGCGAGGACAATGACAACCGATCGCCGGCGCAACGCCGCTATGACGCGCTTGTGGAAGTCTGCCGGCGCGGCCTGCACCACCCCCTCACCACCAGCGGGGATGGTGGGAAGGCCCAGATCCGGGTCACCATCCCGCTGACCTCACTCAGCACCCGGACCGGCTATGGACTACTCGACGGCGGGACCGAGATTTCTCCGACGCTAGCGCGGATGCTTGCCTGCGACGCCGGCATCATCCCCGCCGTCCTCAACGGCCACGGCCAACCGATTGATGTAGGCCGCGAACGGCGGCTCTTCACCGGCGCCACCCGCACCGCGATCGAAATCCGCGACGGCGGCTGCGTCTGGCCCGGCTGCTCGCGGCCCGCGTCCTGGTGTCAGATCCACCACCTGATTCCGTGGACCGAAGGGGGCCGCACCGATCAGGTCAACGGCGGCCTCTTCTGCTGGATCCACCACCGCGAGATCGAAAAAGGCGAATGGCAGGCCTTCTACTGCCGGGGACGGATCTGGCTTCGGCCCCCGGCCCGGCTCGACCCGAACAAGGCACCCCGAATCAACACCACCCACCGACCACTTCCACCTCGCCCCGACTGGCCACCAGGCGCACTCGGCCAAGCACCGCCGTAGTCACTTCTAGCCAAGCACCGCCGTAGTCACTTCTAGACTTGCGCGCCTGATGGACATCGAGCTTCAGCAGATCGGCCTGTCCCACCCGCGGATCAAGCAGATCATCGATCTACAGCGCAATACCGCGGCCAACCGGGCGGGAATGCTCGTGGTCGAGGGCCTCTGGGCGCACAACGTGGTGCGCGAGACCGGCACGCAGGTCGAGGTCTTCCTGTGGTGCCCGGAGGCGAGCTATTCCGACGAGGCACGGCTGCTGGCGACCAAGATGGTCGATCTGGCCGAAACCTCGTTCCGGATCTCGGAAAAGGCATTGGCCAGGATCACCGAGCGGGACAAGCCCGACGGACTGGTCTCGATCGTGCGGATGCCCAACTGGCAGCGAACTGACATCTCCTTCAGGGAGACGGCCCTCGTGCTGGTCGCCGACGGCCTCGAGATCCCGGGCAACCTGGGCACGCTCCTTCGCACCATGGATGGCGTGGCCGCAGACTGCTTGGTCTTGACCAATCGCCGGACCCGACTGTCCCACCCGAAGGTCTTCCGTGGCTCGCACGGGATGAGCCTGTCGGTGCCGACGGTCGACTTCGACGAGGTAACTGAAGCCATCGACTGGCTGGCCGGACTGGACTTCACGGTCTATCTCGCCGACACCGATTCCGCCGTCGACTACCGCGAGGCCGACTACCGCGGCCGGGTCGCGATCGTCGTCGGGAGCGAGCGATACGGCATCTCCAGACCCTGGTACGAGCGGGGGTACGGCGGGGTGTTCGTTCCGATGCTGGGCCGGGCGGACTCACTCAACGTCTCGGTCTCGGCCTCGGTCTTGCTCTACCAAGCCCGCGCCGCCCAAAGCGGTTGAAGCTGATCGAGGTTGGCGCATCTGAGATCCCGCACGATCGCCGTGGCCTGGTCCGGCGATGGGACCTACATCCGGGCGTACGTGTCGATGTCGGTCTCGAACTCATGCACGATCGCGCGAGTCAGCGTGGGCCGGGTTTCGGCGATCGCGCGGAGGAAGTCATCGACGGTCGCCCGTGCGGCGTCCGGCTTCAGGCTGCACTCGATCGGGGTGCCTCCGAACACCGCGCGCTCGAACGCCGCTTGCGCGGCCTTGCGCGCCGCAAAGTCGATGTCGGCGGGGGTGAACAGCGAGGTGGCCTCCACCAAACGGTCGATGTCCACGTCGTCATCAGTGATCTGGGCTATGTAGTTGCGCCAGATAGCGGCGCGCGCGGCCTCGTCAGGCGGTCCGACGGGCAGCACATAGTCGAAGCGCCCGGGGCGGATGAACGCCGTGTCGAGGCAGTGGATCGCGTTCGTCGCGCAGATCAGCAGATGGCGCGGCCGCTCCCTGAAGACAGGGATCAGCTTGAGCAGTTCGTTGGTGACCGCATGGGTCACCGGCCGGCCGTCGCGTGCCGCCGCGATCTCCTCGACCTCGTCGATGAACAGGACCACCTGGTCAACCTTGACGATCATCGCGAAGAACTCCCGCAACTCCGCGGCCTGACCGCCCTCAGCCGCAAGGCGACTCGGGAACAGCTCTACGAACGGCCACCGCAATCGCGACGCGACACCCTTTGCGAAGGTCGTCTTACCCGTGCCGGGCGGACCGAACAGGATGATGGCACGCGGCGCTCGTACCCCGTGGTGGTTGGCCAGCTCGGGGCGCGCGAGCGGGAGGATGACGCGGCGCTCGATCAGGGCCTTCTCCCGCTCCATGCCGG
>JALZIX010000430.1 GCA_030860025.1 Actinomycetota bacterium | reverse complement strand
CTTGCCCGGTCGACGGCTGCACGGCGTTCGGCGAGGGCGGCCTGTCGCTCGAATAGTTCGTGGGTGTCCCGTTCGACCCTTACCTCGGTCATCATCGCGTCGCGCTTTTCCTCCAGCGCGCGCTGCGCGTCCTGTCCCCGTGCCTGGTCGCGGGCGAGGCTGCCCTCGATCCGACCGGCATAGAGGGCGCCCAGGTTGCCGAGGATGATGCCCGCGGCGAAGGTCACCGGAAGCCCTGCGACCACCACGGTCGCCAACGACACCGCGACCCTGACGAACACGCTCGGCGCGGTACGTACGACCCAGGCGCTTCGCCACGGCACCCTGTCCGGTTTCTGGGCGGCCTCGAATGCCGCCTTGACGTCCTCGGCCCGATCCTCGCTGGCTTCCGGCTGTGGTGCTGGATCGGGCCCCCCTTCGTGCTCGGCGCCTGTCGGCGGGGTGTCCGGGGCAGCATTCGGGCGGGCCTGCTCGAGTTGGTTCTGGATCGCGGCCGCCTGCATGCGCACCAGAGGCTGTTCGGCCCTGGCCAGGCGGCGGGACAGATGATCCCTGGCGGCCACGTACTCGCCGTGCCGAGCCTGCCGACGCTCGAGGAAGTTGCTGGCGAGCGCACCGGAGGACTCGGCCATGGCTACCACGACGGCGACCCCGTACAGAAGTCCTATACCGGAGACTGCGGCCGCGACGCTCAGGGCCGCTGCAGGGAGGAAGCCGACGAAGGCGGCGTTGGAGACCGCCTTGGCCAGGGTCGCCCGCACACCAGGCACGCCGGATGGAATGGAGCCAACCTGGGGCAGTGAGTTGAGCTGATCCACGATCAGCCGAGCGGCCGGATCCAGCGCGGCCCGACGCTGCAGGTAGCCCTCCGAGCGGCCGACGAACTCCCCCGTCTCGGGGTCAGGCCGCCCAGAGACCAGACCGAGAGATCTCAGCAGCGTGGCGGATTCCCTGCTGACTCGTAACGGAAGTCCCATCCTGGCGTCAGCGACTTGGGCTGCCGCCTTGACGAGTTCGGCGAGACGTCCCAGGTCACTCGGGGAAAGATTCTCAGCCGTTAGCTGTTGGTCGCCGAGTTCCTCGGCGGTGAGGATGTCCGCTCGGTTCGTGTTCCCGTCCACGATGGCCGACGCCTCGGCGATGAGGTGTTCCAGGACCCGCGGGACGTCGCGCGGCGTCGTCCGGTTCGAGACCTCGACCTCGACGCTCCCCGTTGCCGCGTCGACAACTGCCCTGCCCCGGTCGGTGCCGGTGGTCTCCCCGGTGACATCCGGCGTGTTTTTGAAGTTGGCCGCGGCGGCAGTGCCGATCGTGACCGAACGCCCCGCCGGTGTCTGTATCCGGTAGGTCCCGTCCGCGTCCCGGGTGATGTCCTCGCGGGTGGCGGCCAACTCTTCCAGGGTCTCGTTGATGTTCGAGTTGACCCGGCGCGTGTGCGGGAGGAGCGCACGCTGACCGTGCGCGGCGGAGAGCGGATTGCCGTCCTCGTCGAGGGTCGCTTCGGCGGCGATCGTCTCGGGCGTCCCCTGCGGCAACACCCCAGCCTGGCCGTCGGGCGGCGCCTTGCCCGGGCCGTCCGGCGGTGCTGCGTCCGAACCGTCGGGCAGCCCACTAGCGGGACCTTCAGGCGCCGCAGGCTCACTGCCCTCGGCGGCGGTCAGCTCGGCTTGGCTTGTGGCGATCTCCGCCAGAGCGCGGCTGCCCTCGTCGGCCCGAGCGGCTCGTTCGGCGGAGGAGGCTCTGCCGATCGCTGCCCGCGCTTCAGCGGCGGCTCGCTCGAAGGCGTCGACCTCCGCTGCGGCGATGGCAGCCGCCCGCTCTGCGGTGGGGTCGGCGACTTCCGGCTCGGGTGTGCCCTGCGCCTGGTCGCTGGCCCTGTCGGCCGTCGCCCGCTCCGCGGCTCGAGCAGCCTGTTCGGCGGCCGCTTGTTCGGCGGCCGCTTGTTCGGCGGCGGCCTGCCGCTCGATCGCAGCCACCCGCTCGGCCTCGGCAGCCGCTCGTTGAGCCTCGATCGCGACTCGCCTCATCTGATCGAGATCTGGCTCCGTCGCCGTCGACTGGTCTGCAGAGGCGACACTCTGGGATGTCTCGGACGGGACGGCCGGGGACGGTGGGGCTTCGACGGGCTCCGGACGAGGCGCGAGCGCTCCTTGGATTTCGGCCGCAATGGTCGGCTGAAGGGTCTCGATGGCGGCACCCTCGGTGACCGTGACGCGCAGTCTCACCTCGCCGCTCGGCAGCAAGACCGAGCGATCGACCCGCGCCACGGCCTGCTCGTTGGCGTCGCGCGGAACGACGGCGTAGTCGACGCGTACTTGTCGGCCGTCGTGATCGGTGAGCACCGACTGCACCCGGCGCTGCCCGGCCGTGGGCCGGTCAGCACTGACCCGAGCGGAGTCGGCGCCGACATCGCGGGCCGCTTGTTCCACGAATTGTCGTGCCAGGACGATCTCGTCGTGTTCGGCG
Source organism: Actinomycetota bacterium (assembly GCA_030860025.1). GTDB lineage: Bacteria > Actinomycetota > Actinomycetes > Mycobacteriales > Geodermatophilaceae > JACCQS01. The sequence continues at coordinate 11,473 of JALZIX010000430.1, read as the reverse complement.
CCGTGCCTCGAGGCCAGGGCGCGTTCCTCTGCGGGGGTGAGGATGCCACGGCGCACTGTGGCGCCGTCGCTGGAACCATGCAGTCCGAGTTCCTCGGCCAGGGCGCGGTGCCAGCGAGCCGCGATGCTGGTGGGGAGGGCGGATTCGGAGAGATGGGCCGCCATTCGGAGTTGGGCCAGTCCGCGGTGGTCATCGACGGTCAGGTCTTCGACGGTCAGCCCCGCTTCGGCGACGGGATCGGCGCCGAGACCCGGGTGCAGCAGCCGCGGCCCGGTGGGGGCGCCCTCGAGCTGGGCTGCGATGGCAGCAAGTGCCCCGGCCAGCGCGATCTGGATGGCTGAGCTGGATACCCGCCCGTCGAGGGTGACGGTGGCCATCCCGGCCTCGTACGAAGGGACGGCGATGGTTCCGGTCGGCAACTGCGCGACCTCGATTCGCACCGGCAGGGTGGTGCCGTCGGTCAGGCCGATGTGCAGAACCGCGCCGCCGGTGGCGTCGGACTCGCCTTTGGCGCCAGTGTGCCGCGGGCCCGGATCAGCGTCACCAACGGTGAGGTTCAGGTTGGTCGCCTCGGCGAGTCTGGCCACGTTGTCCAGAGCGGCCCGCAGTGTCCGCGTCTCGTTGTACGCGCGTACGCCGTTGTCTCGCTGCTCCAACGCAGCGGCCAGTCCACCAGGTGCCGGCAGCAGGGCGCGCCGAGCGCCGGCATCCAGAGCGCCGTCACGCAAGCCGGTCTGTTCCAGCAGCCGGGTCACCCGGTTGTCGAGGACTGCGCGGGTGACCGGACCGGCGCGTTGGGCCTGCTGCAGGGTTTCGGCCAGATCGCCGAGGTTGGCGTAGTCCCCGACTGTCAACTCACCGGGGGTGGCCACAGATGCAAGGGGTGCCCTGCTCAGGGTTGCCGGACCCTGCGGTACGCCCAGTTCGGTCGCGATGAAGGCGGCCACTTCATGGGCGGTCAGCCGCTCGGCCTGGCGCATCCTGGCCTCAGGGTTGACGGTGATCTCCAGGTTGTCGCCGCGCTGGCTCACGCTGACCGGCGGAGCTGTTGTGTTGGCGGTGAGCGATACCTCGACGATCACCGAGCGCCCGTCCGGCAAGGTGATCGTTGTCAGGCCGCCTGCCCCAGGTTGCATCGTGACGCCGTCGAACAAACCCGCCGCGACCGCAACCGCGGCAACGGCCGGTGCCAATTGCGAGTTCGGCGGCAGCTGAGCTGTGTCCCCGCTGTTTTCCTGGGTGGTCGGATCACCACTCGTTGGGTCCGTACTCGCGGGGTCTGCGGTGGTCGGCCCGCCGTTGGTCGGGCCGCCGTTGGTCGGGCCGCCGTTGGTCGGGCCCGCGTTGGTCGGCCCTCGGCTGGTTGGCCCCCCGGCCGGCGGCCCCCCGAAGAGGTTGGCCAGGGCCCGAGCGCGCGCTTCTTCTTGTCGACGGTCGGCCAAGGCTACGGCCGACGCGACGCGGGCAAGCTCCGCCTCGGCTTGCGCGAGGTTCTGTTGCAGCGGGGCCAGTCGAGCCGTCTGAGCAGGGTCGGTCATCTGCGCTTCCTGCGCCTCGAGCTGCATCTCCAATTCAGCGAGAAGATCGGGCGCACGGTTGCCGACCAACTGCTCGCCGAACATCCCGGCAGCGGAGAGGAGCGCCCCGGCGCTACCCATCAGTGACGAGACAAGCACACCCAGATACAACGGGTTCTGTTGCGACCACAGTCGGGGGTCGAAGATTTGGCTCAGCGGTACTCCGCCAATGCCTGTGACAACCGCCACGGTGACCCCGGCAGCCGCAGCCGGCACACCGATCAGCATGCCGGCGTAGTCGATGTGCCGCGGATGGGCCTTTCGGATGACACCCTTCTCCTGCACCTCGGCCTCGACCGTCTCGGTCGCGACCGGCGCGGGCTGCTCCAGCGCCGCCGCGCTCGCCGCACGGTCAGCCGCAGATGACACTGCAGCTCGTGCGGCAGGCGAGGTCCTGGCTCTGCCTGAGGACGTGGGTGAGGCTACGTTCGGACCAGGGACGGGAGCGGTATCGGTTCGACTGATCGCGTCCAAAACACGCGAAATGTGCAAGGTCTCGCCGACAACGCCATTGCGCTCGGCCTGGGCGAGGATTGCCTGGAATCTGTCGCGTTGGGCCTGCAGCTGCTGTTCCGCTGCACGCGCTCGCTCTCGGGCGGCTGCGAGTTCAGCGGCGCGAGCACTCCGGTAGGCGTCCTCGCGGGCCAAGGTCGCGGGGGAGGGAACGGTGCTGCCGATCTCGAAGGCGAGTTGTTGTTTCTCGACCGAGCGACTGATGTTCCACTCGGCGATAGCACTCAAGCCGCCCACGGCCAGCGGACCAGCCACCCCGAGGACCATCGCCGGGGCGCTTCCCCAGCTCAACCCGCGTAACACTGCCCACGCCACCGGCGTCGCCACGGCGGGGAACGCCATCGTGCCAAGCCATTTGCGTTGGTGCGCCCATAAGCTGGGGACCAGGGACGGTAGTCGGTCCCGGGCTTCCAGCCCGGCCAGCAGTGCGGGGTCCAGGGCCACTCGCCTTGCCGGCGCGCCGGTCACGGCCGGGTCGGTGTCCGGCTCCATCGGCAGGTCCAGCCCGGCGGCACGTACCGCGGCCTGGTACTCCACGAGGAGGTCGCGTCGTTCCCGCCGACGAGCGGTGTCCAGATCGTCGAGCAGGCCGGTGATGTCGCGGATCCGACCGTGGTCGGCTGCGGTGAACTTGGCCGGATCTGTGGGCCCGTTCGTGGGGCCCGGCGCCAGCTGGTCAGCACCGGTCGGCGCGCCCGCGCGGTCGGCCAGGATCTGCTCCAGCGCGATCAATACGGCCCGGGTCACCGTACGGTCGGTGGCCTCATCGGAGATCTGCAGGATCCGCGGACCGTCGGGATCGGGCGAGGCGACTACTCGGGCAACCAGTGCGGCGCTGCGCGGACCTTCGCTGTCGACTGGATCGACTGCGAGCCGAACCGGCTCAGCCTCGCCTATGAGCTGCAGCTCGACGACACCCCGGTCGTCGATCGTGGCCGACGTGACGCCATCACGCGGACCGAGGTTGGCCAACGTACGAAGGGCCTGGTCCTGCACGCGCTGTGGGTCAGCCCGTGCGGCGCCGTCCGGGGTAAACCTCGAATCGGGATTCGCGGCGATTCGCAGAATGCTCGCCCGCTGGCTGAGGTCGCCAGCGCGGCTCGGGCTGGCCTGCTCGACCAAGGAGGGCGGCGGGTCGAGTGCGCCCAGCCGCGCGCCGGCCGGATCCTGGGCGTCATCGATGAGGGCTTGCTCAGCCGTCGCGAGCCAGGCCGCCAATGCTTCGCGGCGCGCGGCCTGCTGATCCAGCGCGGCCTGTTCGTCGCGAAGCGGGCTCAGCGCGGCGTCGATTCGGGCGCGCGCCATCGCCTCCATGTTTACGTACTTGGTGTTTTCCTGCGCATCCTCGCCGACGGCCCAGGTCTGCATCAGCTTGTGTTGACCTCTGGCAGCGAATACCGAGGCAACTGCACCGATGGCAAGGCCGGCCAGCACGACGCCGGAGGTCGGCAGGGCAAAGGCAGTGACAGCTATCTGGCTGGCCAGGAAGCCGATGCCGGCCCCCGCGAACGGGCCGGCGGCGGCTCGCATGATCCAGGACCGGCGTCCCGGAATGAAGTCCTGCGCGGTGAACCGCTCTCCCGCCCGTGGCTCGAGGGCGGCCCGTACGGCATCGCTTCGCATGAGGGCGGCCAGACCTGCGGGCATGGGCGCAGCGCGCTGCGATTGCCCGGGCGGTACTGCCGCCGTGGGTGCGGTGCTGAACCGGCTCACCGGAGCCGCGCTCGACCGACCAGCCGCGTCGCCGAGCTTCTCCTTGCGGTTGACATCGCCGTGCAGTTGCTCGGTCAGCTCAAGCGTTCGTTGGCGGGCTTGCTCGGCGCGTTCAACGAGGTCGGCGGCCTCCACATCGACCAGCTGACGAGTCGCCGGCGAGAGGGGCACGATCGACGAGTAGACGTCGCGGATGAGCCGGTCGAGGTTCTTCGCATGTACCCGTTCGGCGAAAGTGCCCACCATCGCGCCCGTCATGCCTGCGCTCGCGGTCATGGCGGCCACGGTCAGCAGAACCGGCGCGCCAACCGGCCCGGCGGCCACTGCCAGGGCGGTGGCTGGGAGCAATGCCGCAGTTACACCGGTGAGCAGACCCTTGGTGAGGTAGCGCCAGGTCTCGGGCACCGTGGACGGCATCGGCGCCACCAGCGTGGAGAAATTCAGTTTCGCAATGAGCACCCGATCTGCGTCCCCGAGCTTGGCCAGGTTGTCCTGGAAGCCCGGCGAACGGTCAGCGAACTCACCGGTCTCCAGATCCGCCACGCCGGCCATCAGGTTCAGGTCATGCAGCAGGGCTGCCGCCTCACGGCCGGCCAGTCGGCGGGTCAGCGGGTTGGCTGACTGCAATTGCGCTGCCTCATACCGCAACTGGGCCAGCTTGCCCCTACGTAGCACACTCTGCTCGGCTGTCGGAGCGTGGTCACTCAGGACTTCGGATTGATCGGCCATTCCATCGAGGACGGCGGCGGCTTCGGCGAGGATGCTCGCCAACGTCCGGGGAACGCCACGCAGATTCGCCTGATCGGAGATTCGGATCCCCACCTGACCGGTCTCCAGATCGACCGATCCGCGGGCGACATCACTGCCGATCGAATCGGGCGTGCCGCCGGATACCGTAGTGACCGACACCCGGAAGTAACGTCCGCCCGGCGTCCGGGCTTGGTAGGTCCCGTCGTCGGTCGCCCGGACCGGATCGATGATCGCCGCGTCGGAGGCGGCGAGGTCGGCCATTGCCTGGGCGACCCGGCTCATGATCCTGCCCGGGTGCGCGAACATCGACCGCGGACCGTGTGACTTTGAGCCGGGAACCGCAGTCGCCGCGACCTCGACCGAGCGCTCCCGGCTTGGGTCAGAACTCGACGGGGCGACGCCTTTTCCGCCGGTCTCGCGCGGTTGTCCTGGATCAGCGTCTGGGGCTAGGGCGGTGGTTCCACGGTCGTCGTCCGGGTTGCCCTCGACCGTGGCCTCGGCGGCTGCGCGCGCCGCGTCCGTCAGCGCGTTCAGCAGGTCCGCCGCCGTTGCCGCCCAGTCGGTCGGCGAGCTTTCGCTGGGTTCGGCACGAGCCGGCAACTCTGTCCGCGGCGTGTTCATTGCCACATCGGTCAGCCCCGCGAGCAGAGACCGCAGGCGTTCTTGCGGCGCCTCGGGGCTGGCTGTCACGGTGAGCCGGCCGGCGGCGTCGATGTCGATCCGGACCGGACTGTCGGTATCGGTGTGGCCCTCCACGACGTCGACGTAGACGGTTCGCTCGCCCCTGACCCGGATGCCTTGCTTGACCTTTCTGACCTCTTCGGTCCGGCGCTCTCCATGCGGGCTTGCGACCAGGTCCTGCACCGCGCTGATCACGTCGGGGCCGATCTCAGGGTCGGTCTGGTAGCCGGGGGGCGGCGTTGGATCCAGGCTGTGGTCCAAGCCGACGCCAATCAGACGCTGGACGAGCGTCTCGAGCGCGTCGGAGGCAGGTCCTTCGGACATCAGGACGACCAGCTTCAGGTGACCGTCGTACATGTCGACCCGGGCGACCGTCTGACCGTCGGTGGCCCACGAGCCCATGCGGACCTCGACGGCAACCATCCGACCGCCATCGGAAACCAGCAGCTGGATGCCGTCCTGGTGGGGCTGGTCGAACTCGTCAACTTGAGCGCGAATGTGTTGGGCTGCATTGACCTTGGTGACGGCTCTCTTGACCATCTGCCGACCGCTGCGGACTTCATGTGGCTCAGCATGGGACTGGGCTGACTCGCGAACGTCATCGGTAATGGCATCGAGTCCAACCGTTGGGTCAGGTTGGACGCCCTTGCCACCGGTGTGCCTCGGGCCATCCGAAGCGTCGGTCGCGGCGCGATCGAGCGCGGCTGAGATCGCCTGCGAGAGACTCCTTCTGAAGTCGCCCGGCAGGCCCATGGCGAGGAGGACGTCCCCGTCGTCCAGTACGAAGGCCTCGGTCTCCACCAGAGCATCGCCGGCACGGTTGGCCAGCTCTACGTGGGCTGTGGTCCTCGCGCCGTCAGCTATCCGGGTGACCTCGATGCTCCGATTTCCGATCACGCGGGTCGTGGCCCCGAGGGCCTCAGCGGCGTAGCGAATCTCGGTGCGCCCCACCATGACTGTCGGGTGCTCGACCGCGGGGACAAATCCGCCCGCGGGGTCATGTCCTCGTGCGGCCAGCAGCGTGACGAACGTGTCGAGTTGGTTGTCCGTACCCGGCACCAGGGTGATTCGTACGTCAGCGTTTTCGTTGATCAGGGCTATCGAGGCAAAGGAGGGTCCGTCGGCGGCTGGGTCGGCCACGTCGAACGTGACTGTGATGTCACGGCCGTCTTGACCCGTCAGAACCAGGTTGTTGCCCTCGCCCCGTCTTGGCTCCATGCCAAGGGTCTCCGCGAGGTCCGACACCTCCTGCTGTGCCGCGTTGATCAGTGGGAGCTTGTCGCTGAGCAGTGCCGAGAGGATTTCGTCGAGATCGTTGGCCAACAGGTCGAGGCTGCCTTCGGCGGAGAAGGTCACGATCAACCGGTTGAGTGCGGCGTCCCAGTGCGCCCTGGCCGGCGTCGGTTGCTCGCTGGACTCGTCGGAGACCGCGACCAAGCGGCCTTGGATCGGGTGTCGATCCGGGGCGATCACGAACCGGTCTTTCACAAACGCTGCCGGTACGTTGGCCCGGGCCGCAGCAGCTTGCAGCACCTCGGCGGCCGGGCTGAGTTCGGCGTGGGCCGCGACCGGAGTGACCGCGGAAGCGTCGTATGAGAGCGCAGCCTCGATGTCCGCTCTGATCTCGTCGGCGAGCCCACTCAGATTGGCGCCGGGAGACAGGACGACGGTCACCTGGTCGCGGCGCTGGACGGAACTCGCCAGCGGCGGCGGTGCGCTGGTGAAGCTGTCGTTGGTGACCAGGATGATGACTTTGGCCGGCTGGCCCTCGCGGTTGATCTCGTAGGTGCCGTCGGCATCCAGATTCCACTGTGCGGCCAATGCCTGCGCGGCGGCCTCGACTATTTCCTGCGCGTCCCGGATATCGGGATCGTCCGCGGTGGGCTGTTCGATGATGGGTACGGACTGAGTGAGCGCTTCATCGATCTTCGCTCGAAGGTGGGCCGCCAGCCCGTCGGGATTTGCGCCAGGTGACACGATCACTTCTACGACGTTGAAGGGGCTCAGCTCCACCGTCGGCTCACGCACCGGCCGCCCGTCCTCGCTGTGTTCGGCCAGCATGATCTCGACCTGGGTGTGTTGCCGCCCGCGGTGTACGTCGATCAGTGCCGGATTCTGGACCTCGTCGCTGTCCAGGCTTGGCCAGGCGCTCAAGTCGGCCATCGCGGCCTGCACCATTTCGGCGACCGCCGTGACCTCTGGGTCCTCTTCGGTACCGATCCGCAGTGTCGCATCGACGGTGTCGCTGAGTGTGAGAGCACCCATCTCGGGACTTTCACTCACGACGAGCGCCATCCTGATGACCTCGTCGATCAGCGGAGACACGAGTTCCGGCGACATCTCAGGGGCCACTCCGATGCGGACGCGACCGGTGTCGTACAGGCCGACCCTGCTGACGGACAGAACGTCGTCAGACACTGTTTCGGCCTCCGGCAGAATGTCGACCGCGAAGCTACCCACGCCCTGGACGTCGACGGTCAAGATCACGTGGCCTGGGCGAGACACCGCGGGATTGCGCACTTCGTTGACCGTGACCCGGTGGCCGCCGGCGTTGTCCTGGACGGCCCGTTCGACCATCGTTCGGGCGTCCCCCATGGCCTGGTCCAGGTCGCCGGGGGTCAGCCACTTGGGCCAGTTGAGCGCCTCGTCGATGACGTGGGTACGCGCCTCGGCGATGGCCCGGTCCAGTAGACGGTCTGTCGCGGCATCCGGCGCGAGGCTGGGCGAGAGAGTCACGAGGAGATCGCCGAGGCTGTCGATCCCGACCTGGTTCAGGAGCAGGGTCGGGTCTTTGTCGAATTCGATGTTGACGAAGACCGACCGGTCCCCCTCTTCGTTCCTCAATTGAAGAACTGCCCGGGATCGGCTCCCGGCGGTCACGTCTTCGGCCCCGCGTCCCCAGTGGCGCCGAGCGGCCTTGTCCACCAAGGCAATCGCCCTTGCCACGGCTGCCTGTTCCTGGACCGACTCGATGAGGTCCTCGACGTTCGAGCCGGATGGGTCGGAACGCACGTCCGAGTCGGCGAACGCGGACCTGACCGCCTGGTTGATCAGTTCTTGCACCGCGGCCAGGGCCGGCTGATCCGACAAGCTGACGGTGACCCCGCCGACGTCATCCATCCCGACCCAACTGACGGTTGGGCTATCCCCTGGAAGCTGTTGTCCGCCATCGTGAACGGTGACGGTGAAGATGCCGTTGTGGTGGACCACTTCGACGCGCCCCGGCGAATCGGGGTCCGGGAGGACGTTCGTGGCGCCCGCGAGATGCGCGGCAAATTCGACCATCCCCCAGGCCGCGAGCCGACTGGCAGCTGGACCGCGGATCGGCTGCGGAGCCGGGTCGGCGTCCTGCGCGAGGGTGAGTGCGCTGTCGATCGCCTGGGCGATCAGGGGCCTGACGTCCGCCATCATGGATGTGGACATGGCCACATGGACGCGACCCCGGTCATCGATCCCGACTCGGCTCTGACTCCGACCCGGGGGTTGGGCTGCCTGGGTTTCGGGGCCGATGTGGACCTCGATCGTGTGGTCGCCCCTGGTCGCGGTGAGGTGGTGTCCGCCGATGAGGTGCGGTTCGGCACCGGTATCCCGGGCGGCCTGCGCTGCCGTTTCCCATGCCTCGTTGACCAGGAGGTTCCAGTCCCAGTCGAGTGCTGGGGCGCCTCCGCTCTGACCCGAGGGCGTGTCGACCAGTAGGGCTTCCATCTCGTCAGCGACGGGGTCCGCTGATCCGGGGACCGGCACGTAGCCGGTGCCCGCACGCCGGTTGAGCGCGGTCGCAATGCTTTGCAAGACCTCTTTCCTCGAGGCGATCATCTGGTGGACGTCGGATGGCACTGTCACGCGCACGTTGCCGTCGGCGGTTATCTCAGTTGTCGAGACCGGGTGCCCAGGGGTGGCCTCGATGATGTCGACGGTGATCCGCCCCGACCGCCGCTGGAGGGTTATCCGTCCGTTCTCGTCGATCTCGGTCGCGTCGGCATAAGTAAACCCAGCAGTGAGAACGTACTGCTTGGCGGTTTCCTGCGGATCCGGCTCGGGAGTCGCGTTCGAGCCGGACTCCTCGATGCCCTTTCCGCCGGTCATCCGGGGCGCGCCGCCATCATCCGGCCGGTCAGCGAGGGTTTCCTGGATCTGGCTGACGGCGTCGAGGAAGAAGAACGGGAGGTCTTCGAGATCGACTCCGGGAAAGACGGTCACATCGATCTGACTCGTCCCGATCAACTCGACGCCGGCTGGTTCTGCCTGTGCTTCGGTCACCGAAGCGTCGATCAGGATGCTGACCCGGATCGGGTGACCGTTCAGATCCAGGTTGATGTCGACCCGGCCGAGGTCGGACTCCTGCACCGTTGAACCCAGGACCTGCGCATCTGACCGGGACGCTGTCGCTCGGATCAGGTCCGCGGCCAGGTTGCGTGCGGTCTCCGCGCTGACCGGGGGAACCTCGCCAAGGGCCGGCCGACCATCCAGCGGGCTGAGGGCGTTCTGGATCTGGGTGACCTGCTTGTAGAGCAGGTACGGGAGATCGGAGAGGTCAACGCCCGGGAACACGGTCACGGTGATCTGATCCGTGCCGATGCGCTCGACCCCGACCGGCCTGGGTGGGCCAGCGGCTCGCGAAGCATCCGTCACAATGGTGACCTGGATCGGGTGGCCGTCCAGGGCGATCGCGATCCGATCCAGGTTGGACTCACCTACCTGCACGACCTGCGCACCCGCCCACGGCGCCGTCGCCTGGACGAGCTCCGCGGCGCGGGTGACCGGATCAGAATCAACGCCCTGGGCCCCGAGACCGTCGTCATCCAGGGCGGCGGCGATGTCGGCTGCGATCTTGTCCGAGAGCCCGCTGAGGTCCGCGCCGGGGGTGAGGGCAACGAGTACGCGGCTGCTCCCGTGATGCGCGGAGTCGGCGACCGACTCGTGTTGCGGCAGGGCGGCGCTGGCCAGAGCAGTGATGATCCGGACCGCCACCGGGGTTCGGCCATCAACCTCCACATGGACGGTTCCATTGGTCAGCGGCCCGGCCTGCCCGCCCAGCGCGCGGGCAGCGCTCTCGATCATTCCGAGGACTTGCGCGATTCCGGGTGTCTCTTCGGTGCCGAGCGCAAGGCCGTTGGCTGCAAGGACGGCTCGGTCGATGTCGGCGTTGGTCGGCTGGACATCGTGAGCGTTCTGAATCGCCTCTGCGATCTCCGTGGTGAGAGCCTGGTCGTTGGCTCCGGCGACGACAGCGACCTGGACATCATTGGTTGTCTCATCGACCCAGGCGGCGGGCTCGGGGACCGGGAAGCCGTCCGGTGCCGGAGAGGCCTCGATGATCCTTACTTGTACGACCCGCCGATCCCCGTACTCCTTCGTCTCGTCGCTGAGCGTCATGACGTTGCCGTGGCGCCGGGCGGTCAAGCCAAACGCGCCTGCGGCGTCCACGACGGTGTCCCGGGCCCTGCCGAACTCCGGGAGTTCGGCGGGCGGTGGCCCGTACCTTGCCTCGGCGCGACCGAACGCCTCTCGGATGAGCCGGTCGATCTGATCGGAGACCGCGTCGAGGTCCACCCCCGGAGACACGACGAGGCCCAGCAAGTTGCCGCCGAGCTTCGGGTAGCGCACCGCGACGGCCTCAGACATGGGCTGACCCTCGGGGCCGGCGGCCACGAAGACCTGGACTCCGATTGGCTTGCCGCTCGGCCGAGTGAGAGTGATGAAGGATCCCTCACGCTCGATCTCCGCGCCGACTCTCTCGGCAGCAGCGGCGAACATCCGCATGGCCCGCTCGACATCGGGGTCGCCTTGCCTGCCGGGCTGCACGATGACTGCCGAATCCTGGCCGGTTGTCAGTGACTCGGTGACCGCAGCCAGAACGAAGTCATCGAACCGATCGGAGGGCGTCTTCGCTGCGGTGTCGTCGCCCAGCGCCTGTTGCACGGCTTGGTCGAGCGCGACGGCGAGCGCGTCGAGGTTCGCTCCGGGAGAGACGATCACCAGGGCGATCGACCCGGTCGAATTGACCATGACGGCGGGTTCCGGGCTTGGCCGACCGCCGGCAGCGGGCTCGCGGACGTAGATCGCGACACTCAGTTCGCGGCCGGAGCGCTCGAACGAGACGCGATTGTGCTCGGCGTTCCAGGTGCGCTGTACGCCGTCGTCGATCCGCCTGGCCGCAGCCTCGGCCAAGCGCCCGACACGTGCGACCTCTGGATCCGCTTCGGTGCCCGGCCGAAGGACACCGCGGGAATCCGTAC
>JALZIX010000428.1 GCA_030860025.1 Actinomycetota bacterium | reverse complement strand
CCGCACTGTTCACCCATCTCGCCATCCCGGTGATGACCCGCTTGCGCCAGCCTGAGCGGCAGGTGCTCGACACGCTGGTCGAATCCGGCGTGGCCCGCTCGAGGTCCGAGGCGTTGGCCTGGTCGGTCCGGCTGGTCGGCCAGCACACCGAGGATTGGCTGGCCGAACTCCGTACCGCAATGGCCTCGGTCGACGAGGTCCGCGCGCGAGGGCCGCAGACCACCTGAAACTGCTGCGCGGACTCATCCCCCGCCAACGTTGCGGATGCGCAACAAGGCGGCCGGCGGTTCCGACCGGAGTCCGGGCACTTCGCCGGCCAGCGTTGCGGGTGCGGGGTCCAGGCGGCCGGCGGTTCCGACAGGAGTCCGAGCGCGCTGCGCGCGCACTGGATAGTGTCGGCGCATGCGCGCAGCCGTGTACGAGGGCCCCGGCAACGTCAGAGTCGAGGACGTCCCGGATCCGGTGCTGCTCTTCGACACTGATGCGATCGTGGCGGTGACCGACGCTGCAATCGGCGGAAGTGACCTGTGGGCCTACCGCGGCTACGGGCAGCGGCCACCGGGAGCCAGGATCGGTCGTGAGTTCCTAGGCGTGGTCACCGAGGTCGGGGCCGACGTCCGCACCGTACGGCGAGGTGACCGGGTGCTGGCGCCGTTCACCTGGTCTTGTGGCGTCTGCGACTACTGCCGGGCCGGACTGACCAGTTCGTGCCTGGACGGGGGCACGTTCTCAGAGCCGGGACATGATGGTGGACAGGGTCAGGCGGTGCGCGTACCGCACGCCGACGGGACACTGGTCGTCCTACCTCCGGCAGATGCGGTGCCGGCCGCCCGGCTACTGCCGCTCTGTGATGCGATGTCGACCGGACACCATGCAGCCGTCAGCGCCGGTGTGGATCATGAGACCACCGTCGCCATCATCGGTGACGGGGCGGTCGGTTTGTGCGCCGTACTCGCGGCTCGACGACTGGGAGCCCGGCGCATCATCGCCGTCGGACATCACGCCGATCGGCTGCACGTGGCGGTCGACTTCGGCGCCTCCGACATCGTGCAGGGTAGCGGCGACGAGGTGCTGGAGAAGGTCATGACCCTGACCGGCGGTGTCGACGCGGTCTGCGAATGCGTAGGCGCGCAGGCCGCTTTCGATGATGCCTTCGCCATGATCCGGGACGGTGGAAGGGTGGGCTATGTCGGTGTCCCGCACCTGGTCGAGGGCATCGATCTGACAAAGATCTTCGCCCGCAACATCGGCATCCGCGGCGGAATGGCACCGATTCGCGCCTACTTGCCGGCGCTACTCGACTCCGTCGTGGACGGCCAACTCGACGCCAGTGCAGTCCTGGATCTGAGCCTCGGCCTCGAGGAACTGGCCGACGGGTACGCCATGATGGACGACCGCCTGGCCATCAAGGCGCACATCAGGGTCTGACCATCTTCCTGGCCGGCGTCGCGTCAGTCATCTGGAGCGGGAGATCGGCGAGCAACTCGCGGCGGTAGCGTGAGCCGCGCGGCGCGGGACTCGAGATAGCGCTGCTCGGGGGTGCTGAGTGTGCGCCGAGCAGCAAGCTGATAGTGATCTCGGGCGGCCTCCTTGTCGCCGGCGAGCTCGAGCAGATGCGCTCGGACAGCATCCATCCGATGGTGCCCGGCGAGTCCAGGTTCGGCCTCGGCCGCCGTGAGCTGCGCCAGACCCTCCGCTGGCCCATGGACCATCGCGACGGCGACGATGCGGTTCAGGGTGACCATCGGGCCGGGCGCCATGACGCGGAGCAGCTCGTACAAGCCAAGGATCTGCTGCCAGTCGGTGTCCCGGTAGCTGGACGCTTCGTCATGCACAGCGGCGATCGCGGCCTGCAGTTGGTAGGGACCGATCGGTGCCGCAGCCAGCGTCTCGGTGATCAGGCCGACCCCCTCGTTGATGGCCGCGGCATCCCACCGTTGGCGGTCCTGCTCGGCCAGCGGAATCAAGGCACCGTCCGGACCGGTACGGGCGGGCCGGCGCGCCTCGGTCAGCAGCATGAGGGCAAGCAGACCACCGACCTCACCGTCGTCAGGCAACCGCTCGCGAAGCTGCCGAGTCAGCCGGATCGCCTCGGCGGTGAGCTCGACGCGGTGCAGCGAGGAGCCGGAACTTGCCGTGTAACCCTCGTTGAAGACGAGGTACAGCACGTGCAGCCCTGCAGCGATCCGCTCCGGGAGCTCGCTTTGGGTGGGCATCCGGAACTCGGCGCCGGTGTCCTTGATCCGTTGCTTGGCGCGGCTGATCCGTTGGCCGATCGTGGCCTCCGGAACCAGAAACGCCCGAGCGATCTCCGCGGTGCTGAGCCCACCGACAGCTCGCAGCGTCAAGGCCACCTGCGAGACCGGAGTCAGTGCCGGATGACAGCACAGCAGCAGCAAGGTCAGCGTGTCATCGACCTCCGGAGTGGGCTCCGGAGCAGGTGGCACAAGGGCGGAGACGGTTTGCTCGCGTCGACGACGCGCCGTTTCGTTGCGCCACAACTCGCTCCGACGACGCGAGGCAACCGTTGTCAACCAGCCTTGGGGGTTGGCCGGCACACCATCGCGACGCCATTGCAGGGCAGCCGCGAGCAGTGCCTCCTGAACCGCGTCCTCGCACATGTCGAAGCCGCCGTAGCGCCGTACGAGGGGGCCGAGGATCCGCGGGGCCAGCTCCCGCAGCAACTCCTCGATCTCCTGAGTCCCCGTACCCACTCGGGTCAGAACTCCCAGCCGCTCATGTCCAGAATCGGCCGTACCTCGACATAGCCGTATTCGGCATCCGGAGTCTTGGCTGCATGCTCGATCGCCTGCTCGATGCTGTCGCATTCGATGAGATAGAACCCGGCTAGGTGCTCCTTCGCCTCGGCGTAGGGGCCATCGCTGGTCAACGTCGCACCGTCGCGTACGGAGACGTACTTCGCGGTCGACGGATCGGCCAGGCCCTCCGACACGATCAGCTCGCCGGAGTCGGCCAGGGATTGGGTGAGCGCCATGTGGCGGCGGCCGAAGTCCATGCGCTGCTCGTCATCGAGCCCGTCCCACACCTTCAGGGACGCGGGGTTCGTGTGGATCAGGATCAGGTACTTCACGGCTGCCTCCATGAGGTTGGGAAAACTCTCTCACCCGACATGTCGAAACCAGCCCGTCAGCTTCTACATCCCCATGAAGGCACCCGCAGGCGGTGCCCGGGACAACTGGAGTCGCCATGACCAGCACCACGCTCACGCAGGACGAGGCCCAGATTCGTCAGTTGATCACCGACAAGGAAACCCTGATGCGGGCGCAGGATGCGGCGGGCCTTGTTGCGCGCTATGCGCCGGACATCTTGCAGTTTGACTTAGCCCCACCCCTTCAGCACTCAGGTGCGGCCGTACTGGACCCCTCCGGAGTCCTAGCCTGGTTCGCCACATTCGACGGTCCGCTCGACTACGAGGTCCGCGACCTGGCGGTGACAGTCGGCCAGGACGTCGCCTTCTGCACCAGCCTGGAACGCCTCGCTGCCACACCGGTTGACTACCCAGACTCATTCACCCTGTGGGTCCGGTCCACCGTCGGGCTCCGCAAGATCGACGGCACCTGGTTGATCACCCATGAGCACAGTTCGACGCCGTTCTACATGGATGGATCCTTCAAGGCCGCTGTCGACCTGCAACCCTAGCCACGCATGTCCAGCGGCCGGCGGTCAGCCGGCGTACATCGCGAAGTAGACGGCGATGTAGTGGCAGGCAGCGGCCAGGATCGTCGCGAGATGGAAGACCTCGTGATAGCCGAATACGCCGGGGATCGGATTGGGCCGTGAGGTGGCGTACGCGATCGCGCCGAGTGAGTACAGCAATCCACCCACACTGATCAGAACCAGCGTGGTCACTCCCAGGTTGGTCAGGATGGCCGGGAAGAACAGCACCGCGACCCAGCCCAACGCCAGGTAGATGGGTACGCCGACCCAGCGCGGGGCGGTCGGCCAACTGGTCTTCAGCACGATTCCGGCCAGCCCGCCGCCCCAGACGATGCCGAGGATGACCCAGAGGAACGGGCCCTCCAGTGCCAGCACACTGAACGGGGTGTAGCTCCCGGCGATGAACAGAAAGATCGTCGAGTGGTCCAGCAGCTTCATGACCTTCCAGCCGCGGGGGGACCACGCTCGACGATGGTAGGCAGCGCTGACCCCGAACATCGCCGACACGGTGAAGCAGTAGATGGTCACGGCGAGACCGGCCTGCGGGCTGTGCGCCCAGCCCAGCGCAATGAGCACGGCACCGGTGAACAGGGAGGCCAGGAAGGCACCGAGATGCAGCCAGCCGCGAAGGCGGGGGCGGTTGTCCGGCGAGTCGTAGTCGGAGTCGGCGTAGTCCGTCCCTAGGGGGGTGCTGACGCCCTCCTGTGTAGCCATGCACCTCAGGTTACGGTGCCGTAGGTTTCTCGGCCACAGCCCCCGGGTCGTACCCTGCCTCATCATGGGTTGGGCAGAGCTGCCATACCGACTTTACGAGCGACGACTCCAGCGTCAGCTCTCTGGCGCCCAACTGCCCCGGCACGTCGGCGTCATGGTCGACGGCAACAGACGATGGGCCCGCTCCATCGGGCTCGATGACGTCAATGACGGTCACCGTCGCGGCGCGGGAAAGATCGTTGACTTCCTCGGCTGGTGCGATAACGCCGGCATAGACCACGTCACGGTCTTCCTGCTGTCCACGGACAACCTCAACCGTCCCGAGCCGGAACTCAGCCCACTTCTGCGCATCATCGAGGACCTGGCGGCCGACCTCGCGGGCCCGACCCGGCGCTGGCAGCTCCGCGCGGTGGGCGCGCTGGAGCTGTTGCCGGACAGCACCGTCGAGGCGTTGAAGACAGCCCACGAGGCGACCGTGGGCCGACCGGGGGCAGCTGTGGACTTGGCCGTCGGCTACAGCGGGCGGCGCGAGATCACTGACGCCGTCCGCTCGCTGCTGGCCGAGCAGTCCGCCGCCGGCCGGACCCTCGACGAACTCATCGATGAGCTCGATGTCGAGCACATCGCCGAACACCTCTACACCCGGGGTCAGCCCGATCCGGATCTGGTCATCCGTACCAGTGGCGAACAGCGGCTGTCGGGGTTCCTGCTCTGGCAGACCGCCCACTCGGAGTTCTACTTCTGTGACGTCAACTGGCCCGATTTCCGCCGTACCGACTTTCTCCGGGCGCTGCGTGACTACGCCGGACGGCATCGCCGCTTCGGCACCTGACCCAGGCGGACACCGCTGTCCCCACCCCAGCCACGTTGGGGTTGTGCTTCGCCCGGCCGCTCTGTCCCTACCCCAGCCAGGTTGGGGTTTGCTTCGCCCGGCTGCGCCTGCCCTCACCCCAGCCACGTTGGGGTTTGCTTCGCCCGGCCGCTCCTGCGGCAGACTCTCGCCGTGGACCTGATCAGCGAATACCTCCTTCTGGGGCTCCGGTTCGACCGCCTGGAGCCCGGCTTCGTCGACGCGTACACCGGCGACCCGGCCCTGCGGAAGCAAGTCGAGAACGAACCTGTGCCGCGTCCAACCGACCTGCGCGGCCGAGCCGGGGAGTTGCTGGCCGAGTTGGACTCGAGCGGCTTGGCAGACGAGCGGGTGTCGTTTCTGCGCGGCCAGCTCACGGGCCTGGAGTGCAGCGCGCGCGTCATGGCATCGGAGCCAGTCGGTTTCGTCGACGAGGTGGCCGCCTACTTTGACGTGCATATCCAATTGGGGGACGAAAGCCGCTACGCCGCAGCGCATTCCGAGCTAGACGCGTTGCTTCCCGGCGCTGGCTCGATTGAGGCGCGATATGCCGACTATCGACGAGCTGACCAGTGTCCGCCCGATCGCTTGGAAGAGGTTGTCCTCGCGATGTCCAGCCAGCTGCGCGAGCACGTGCGAGCCGAGTACGCGCTGCAGCCGCAGGAAACCGTCAGCTACGACATCGTGACGGACAAGCCGTGGTCTGGGTTCAACTACTACCGCGGCGACTACCACTCCGACGTCGCGATCAACGCCGACCTGCCACATCGACTCACCCAACTTCCCCATTTGGTCGCCCACGAGTCGTATCCGGGCCATCACACCGAGCACTGCCGCAAGGAGGAGCGGCTCGTCGCGGGCCACCAGCACCTCGAGCACACGGTCTTCCTGGTCAACACCCCAGAGTGCCTGATGGCCGAGGGTCTGGCCGACCTGGGAATCAAGGTAACCGTCGGCGATGCTTGGGGTGCCTGGACTGAAGACATCCTGCGGGATCTGCGCCTATCGGCCGATGGTGAGCTCGCCCAACGGATTGCCAAGGCCGTTGCTCCCCTCAACGACGTGCGCCAGGACGCGGCAATCCTGCTCCATGACAAGGGTCGTGGGCAGGAGGAGGTGCTTGACTACCTGCAACGGTGGTCCCTTGTCACCCGGGAACGTGCCCAGCAGTCCCTGCGCTTCCTGACCGATCCGTTGTGGCGCGCCTACACCTCGACCTACGTCGAAGGGCACCGGCTGCTCTCGGCCTGGCTGGACGCGCGGCCCGCCGGGCATTCGATCAGCGAACGATTCCGCCGGCTGTTGGACGAGTCACTCACGCCCGGACGGATCGTGGCCGAGGAAACACGCGCGTGAGTCCCTTCCGCCTAAATCCGAGCCGAACTGCGCTCCAGCGACTAGGTGCCCGGGCAGTCTTCGCCGGCTCGCTGCTGATCTTCCTGGTAGTCGGGATCGTCCTGGTCGGGGACTTCTCCGCCCAGTGGTGGTTGCTCATCTTTCCCGTCGCCGTGCTCGTCGGGCCGGTGCTGGACGTGATCCGTGAGAGCGGTCAGCGTCGCGACCCAGGCTGGGAAACCACCCGGCGGGGCTGAGTCGCTGTCCCGCCGCGTGTCGGCCCACGGGTGGATCGCAACGGACGTACGGTCTGACCGGCGGTGCTGGATGCGCCGCCCTGGGAGGCCCGAGAGTGCTGACGATTTGGTCAGGAAAGGGCCGGTTCCCGGCCCGGTCGGGTCGGACCGGCGCCCTTCGACCAGCCCGGGGGCATCTGCTCTCGTAGGAGTCCGCCCGTGACCGATCGTCGTACTTATGTGCTCGACACCTCGGTACTCCTGTCCGACCCAGGAGCGCTGCGGCGCTTCGCCGAGCATGACGTGGTGTTGCCACTCGTGGTCATCGGAGAACTGGAGGACAAGCGCCACCATCCCGAGCTCGGCTGGTTCGCCCGGGAGTCCCTGCGGGTGCTCGATGACCTGCGGATCCTGCACGGCCGACTTGACGCGCCGGTGGCGATCGGCCGGTCCGGCGGGACCGTGCATGTCGAGCTGAACCATTCGGACGCCTCGGTGCTGCCGGCTGGATTCCGAAACGACGCGAACGACTCTCGAATCCTGGCCGTGGCCCTGAACCTGGTCGCCGAGGGCCTCGACGTCGTCCTGGTGACCAAGGACATGCCGCTGCGGGTCAAGGCGGCCTCGGTCGGCCTGGCTGCCGATGAGTACCGGGCACACAATGCGGTGGACGCCGGCTGGACCGGCATGACCGAACTCGACGTGAGCAGCGAGGACCTGAACCGGCTCTACGCCGAGGACGAGATCGACCTGCCGTCCGACTCGGACTTGCCCTGTCACACGGGACTGGTCCTCTTGTCCTCGCGGGGCTCCGCGTTGGGTCGGGTGACGCCCGACAAGCAGATCCGGCTCGTCCGGGGTGATCGTGAAGCCTTTGGGCTGCATGGTCGCTCGGCGGAGCAACGGATCGCTCTCGACCTACTGTTGGATCCCGAGATCGGCATCGTCTCCCTCGGTGGCCGCGCCGGGACCGGCAAGTCGGCCCTCGCCCTCTGTGCCGGCCTTGAGTCGGTGATGGAACGACGAGCGCACAAGAAGGTGGTCGTCTTCCGTCCGCTGTACGCCGTGGGTGGCCAGGAGCTCGGGTACCTGCCGGGCAGTGAGAGCGAGAAGATGGGGCCGTGGGCACAGGCGGTGTACGACACGCTGGGCGCCCTGGTCAGCACCGACATGGTCGACGAGATCTCCGATCGGGGAATGCTGGAAGTACTTCCGCTGACCCATATTCGCGGCCGATCTCTGCACGACTCCTTCGTCATCGTCGACGAAGCGCAGTCTCTCGAGCGGGGCGTGTTGCTGACCGTACTGTCGCGCCTGGGGTCAGGGTCCCGCGTGGTGCTCACCCATGACGTTGCCCAACGGGACAACCTGCGGGTGGGGCGACACGATGGCGTTACAGCGGTCATCGAAGCGCTGAAGGGGCATCCGTTGTTCGCCCACGTGACCCTGACGCGGTCGGAGCGGTCGCCGATCGCAGCGTTGGTCACCGAGATGTTGGAGGACCTCCCGCT
>JALZIX010000425.1 GCA_030860025.1 Actinomycetota bacterium | reverse complement strand
TGTGAGCCGAACAGTCCGGTCGGGAATCCGTACGGCGACTCCGGTGCAGCGGCGATGATGTCGGGGTCGATCGCCCAGGCGGCCAGCTGCGCCGCCCAGCGCGCCTGTGCCGCACCCATCAGTTACTCCTCTGCTCAGGCCTGAGACGGAATCCGGCAGGATGATGCGGTGACCTCACCGCCCGGCGTCCTCATCCTGCTCCGTCACGGTGAGAGCCATTGGAACAAGCTGAACCTCTTCACCGGTTGGGTGGACGTGGGGCTGACCGACAGAGGGGTCGCCGAGGCCGCCCGGGCCGGAGAACTCATCCGCGACCATGATCTGCTACCAGATGTCGTCCACACCTCGGTACAGCGTCGGGCAATCCGTACCGCGGAGCTGGCACTCGATGCCGCGGATCGGATGTGGCTGCCGGTACGGCGGTCCTGGCGGCTCAACGAGCGCCACTACGGCGCCCTGCAGGGCAAGGACAAAGCCGCCACGCTGGCCGAGTACGGCGAAGAGCAGTTCATGCTTTGGCGCCGTTCCTATGACGTTCCGCCGCCGCCGCTGGACCTCGAGGACGAGCATTCCCAGTTCGCCGACCCGAGCTACGCCACGCTGCCACCAGAGCTCCGACCGCGGACCGAGTGCTTGGCAGACGTCGTCGCCCGCATGCTGCCGTACTGGTACGACGCGATCGTCCCCGACCTAGGAGTCGGCCGCACTGTGCTGGTCGCGGCGCACGGCAACAGTCTGCGCGGACTGATCAAGCACCTCGACGGCTTGAGCAAGGAAGCGGTGGTGGGGCTGAATGTTCCCACCGGCGTTCCGCTGCGTTACGACCTCGACGCCGACTTCCGCCCCATCAAGTTGGGTGGCACTTATCTCGATCCTGAGGCGGCCGCCCGGGCGATCGAGGCGGTCAAGAACCAGGGCCGTAAGTAGTTGGCCCTGAGTCAGCCGACCGTAACGCCGATCTCGTCGGGCCACACCCCGGTGACGAGGTAGATGACCCGCCGGGCCACCAGCACGGCGTGATCGGCGAAGCGTTCGTAGTAGCGGCCCAGGAGCGTCACGTCGATGGCCGGCTCGACTCCATGGTCCCAGGTCTCGGCCAGCAGGATCGTGAACAACTCGCGATGCAGGGCGTCCATGAGGTCGTCCTCGGCCTCGAGTTCGCGGGCCAGCTCAACGTCGCGACCCTCGATGACCTCGCCCACCTTGACGGCGAGCCGAGCGGCCAGCAGGCCCATCTGCTCCAGGGACGGGCGGACTTCCTCTGGCACGGCCGCCGACGGGTAACGCATCCGGGCCACCTTGGCGATGTGTACCGCGAGATCGCCCATCCGCTCGAGGTCGGCCGCGGTTGCCAGTGCTGTGGTGATCGTGCGCAGGTCTCCTGCCACGGGCTGCTGGCGGGCCAGGAGCATGAAACAGCGCTCCTCGACGCCGGTGCGCAGGTCGTTGATCCGGTGGTCTCCGGCGATCGCTGCCTGCGCGCTGTCGAGGTCGGTCTCTAGCAGCGCGTTGGAGGCCGTGACCATGGCGGTGGCCACATACTTGGTGAGCTCGACCAGCGTTGTACTGATCCCGTCGAGCTCGTCGTGATAACTCTGACGCATAACCAACCCTCTCAGTCTTATCCCCGAGGCTAGGCCGAGCGGGCACATCGCGGCGGGCACCCGGTGAACGCGTTGCGACGCGCGGGTGAACAGTTCACCCTTCCACGCTGCTCTGGCCGTCGCAGCAAGCGGTTGGGGCTGCGTTGCATCCTACGATCGACGGGATGGATGTCGCACTGGGCGTACTCGCGGGTCTGCTCCTCGGCCTCGCCATCGGCCTGATCATGTGGCGTGCACGGACCCGGGAGGATCGCGTCGAATCGGCCAAGTCCGCCGAGATGCCGACCGAGCCGATCGGACTGCGCCGCCTGATCGACGTCATGGACCCCGCCGCCGTCGTGGTCGACGCGGATGATCTCGTCCTGTTGGCCAACGCGTCGGCGCGCGGCCTGGGAGTCATCCGCGGAGATCGGATCGCGCTGCCCGCCCTGACCGCCGCGGTCAGCACCGCACGCACCGGCGGAAGTCGCCGCACGGAGGTGGCCCTCCCGGAGGACGTGGTGGGCGCCGGACCGCGCCGAATCGGAGTCCACGCGGCTCGGCTCGACCCCTCGGGGACGGTTGCCCTGTTGCTGCAGGATGTGACCGAGGTACGTCGGTCGGAGGCGGTGCGCCGCGACTTCGTCGCCAATGTCGGCCACGAGCTCAAGACCCCGGTCGGGGCCTTGACTCTGCTGGCCGAGGCAGTCGAGGAAGCTGCGGATGATCCGGAGGCGATCCGGCGCTTCTCGGCGCGCATGCGGCACGAGGCGGACCGGCTGGCCAGGCTGGTCCGCGAGTTGATCGATCTGTCCCGGCTGCAGGGCGGGGACCCGCTCCCGACTCTGGAGCCGGTGGCGTTGGACCGGATAGTCGCCGAGGCTGTTGATCAGACCCGGCTGGGTGCCAGTGCCAAGGGGATCGAGCTCACCGGCACATCTGCGTCCGGTCTGATCGTGCGGGGCGTCGAGTCCCAGCTGGTCACGGCGTTGACGAATTTACTCAACAACGCGGTGGCCTACAGCGACTCGGCAACTCATGTGACCGTCGGAACCCGCTCTCGGTCCGGTTTCGCCGAAATCGCGGTCACCGATGCCGGGATCGGCATTCCAGAAGATGCCCGCAAGCGGGTCTTTGAACGGTTCTACCGGGTCGATGAGTCCCGAGCCAGCGCCACCGGAGGCACCGGCCTGGGCCTGGCCATCGTCAAGCACATCGTCACCAACCACGGAGGCTCGGTGGAGGTGTGGAGTGAACCCGGCACCGGATCCACGTTCACCGTCCGCATTCCGCTGGCTCCGCCACCGCCACGAGAGGTAGCCACGTCATGACCCGCGTGCTCGTCGTCGAGGACGAGGAGTCCTTCTCGGATGCCCTGTCCTACATGCTGCGCAAGGAAGGCTATGAGGTCGACATCGCCGAGACGGGGCCGGCGGCGCTGGACAGCTTCGATCGGCACGGTGCGGACATCGTCCTGCTGGATCTGATGCTGCCCGGACTGTCGGGCACCGAGGTGTGCAAGGCGCTGCGCAGCCGGGGTGCCGTCCCGATCATCATGCTGACGGCCAAGGACGCCGAGATCGACAAGGTGGTCGGACTGGAACTCGGCGCCGACGATTACGTGACCAAGCCCTACTCCGCGCGCGAGCTGCTGGCCCGGATCAAGGCGGTCCTGCGCCGAGGGCAGGAGGTCGAGACCTTCGACGACGCAGCACTGGAAGCCGGCCCAGTGCGTATGGACGTGGAGCGACACACGGTCTCGGTGGATGGGTCGTCAGTTTCCCTCCCGCTCAAGGAGTTCGACCTTCTCGAAATCCTGCTCCGCAACGCGGGGCGAGTCCTCACCCGCGGTCAGCTCATCGATCGGGTGTGGGGCTCGGATTACGTGGGGGACACAAAGACACTCGACGTTCACGTGAAGAGGTTGCGTGCCAAGCTGGAACCGGACCCCGGGGCACCGCGCCACCTGATCACGGTGCGCGGGTTGGGCTACAAGTTCGAGGCGTGAGGCCTTCGGCCCGAACTCATGAGTCGCTCGAGGCGAGCTGGTCCCAGTACTCCACCCAGACCCGCTCGTGGGCGATCCCGGCTTCGAGAGTCAGCCAGGGCCCGCGCGGCCCGGTGCCGTCATCGGTGGCCTTACGCCGTTCGTAGGCCGCCAACTGACGGCGATGAGCCTCTAGCTGCGCGGGTGCGAGCCGGCGATGGTCTGCTCCGAAGTAGAGCTTGAGCAGGCCCGGATCCCGTAGCTCGGCCAGCTCGGTCTCCTCCTCGGCCCGCCATTGGGCCAGCTCCTCCTGCCCCATTCGGGTCAGGCGATAGACGATCCGCCCCCGCCCCCCGGGAGTCGACTCGGTGGTCATGTCCAGCAGGCCCTGATCGGCGAGCCGCTCGGTGGTGCGATACAGCTGCGAGTGCGCGGTGGACCAGAAATTGCCGAGCGCCTCCGCCGCCCGACGCTTGAGGTCGTAGGCAGATCCTGGCCCGTACCGCTCCAGCAGGCCCAACACGATGTACGACGTCGGCGTGGCTATCTCAAACCTCCCGAGTCTGGCGCTTTAGTCCCAGTGGGACTATCGTGCGGAGTATGGCACACACCGTCGTCCTGATCATCCACATCGCCGTCGGCGGGCTCGGGGTCGTCTTGGGGCCGCTTGCGGTGGCCCAGGTTGCCCGCGGCAAAGCAGGCTGGCCGGCATCAGCGTTCCATCTGGCGGTTGCGCTGGTCTGCCTGTCGGCCGTCGGGTTGGCAGCGCTCGACTTTGCCAGGCTGTGGTGGTTCGTGTTCATCGCGGCAGGCTCGTACGCCTTTGCCGGGCGAGCCATGCTGGCCGTCGGCTCGGCCCGCCCGGGATGGCCGGCCCGAGCGGTCCGCGGTTTCGGCGGTGCCTATATCGCGCTGTGGACTGCGGTGTTGGTCGTCAGCGCCCCAGCGCAACCCATCGTCTGGCTGATCCCGACGGCGCTCGGAATCGTGCTCGTGGAGGCACTTGCGGTCAGCGTGAAACGACGTACGCAGGCGGTCGCGACCTGACTCAGGCAGCGGCGCCCTCGAGAACCTTGCGTCCGGTTCGGATCACGTGGTTCTTGCCGCAATGGCAAGCGAGCACAACCGCGATGTCGGTCGGACGGTTGACCACACGCACGACTCGGCGGTCGGCGATGAGCTCGTCCCGGTCAGTTGTCGGGCAGTGGATGAAGAACATGACGCAAGCATGCGCCGTCGAACTCTGCAGGAAAAGTGGCAGAAATGCCCCCATTCGCCGGAAATCTGCCATATGGTCGACCTGGTGAGAGATCGTCCGGTAGTCAGCGGCCTGATGGGCCCTGGAAACGGTGGCTTCGGGATCGGCGTCCTGGCCGAGATCTATGGGTATGACCGGTCAGACATCGGCATCCCAGCATTCGACTTCGCCCTGGTAGCCGAAGAGCCGGGCCCGCGGCGCCTCGACACCGGCATCCTGATGACCGTCGAGCATGGGTTGGATCGGCTTGCTGCCTCCGACGTCATCCAGATCCCATCCTGGGCCCGTGGTCCGGCCTGGATGGAACCGGTGGCTCCCCCCAGCCCAGCGGTGATCGAGGCGTTGCGCACCGCTTACAGCCGCGGCGCGACGATTGCCACGCACTGCAGCGGTGCTTTCGTGCTTGGTCACGCCGGCCTGCTCGACGGCCGTCGGGCGACCACGCACTGGGAGTTCGCCGACCTGCTGGCCGAGACCTTTCCCTTGGTGACCGTCGACTCCGACGTGCTCTACGTGGACGAGGGACAGATCGTGACTGGGGCCGGGACCGCCGCCGGAATCGATCTCTGTCTCTACCTGATCCGTCGGGAGTACGGCGCGAAGGCGGCGAATGCCTTGGCGCGCAATATGGTGGTCCCTCCGCACCGGGACGGGGGACAGGCCCAGTTCATCGCCACTCCGGTGGCAACCTGTGCCGGGGATGACCCCTTGCGCGGGTTGCTGCAGTGGATGCGGGCGCACCTCGACGAGGAGCTCTCGGTACCCGTACTTGCCCGACAGGTGCTCATGTCGCCGCGCAGTTTCGCCCGGCATTTCCGCGCCGCGACGGGTACCACGCCACACGCCTGGATCCTCGCTCAACGGTTGGCTGCGGCCGAACATCTACTGGAGTCGGGGACCGACAGCGTCGAACACATTGCCCGTACGGTCGGTTTCGGGACGGCCGCCGGAATGCGCGAGCAGTTCGTCCGGCGGCGGGGCGTTTCCCCGCAGGCCTACCGGCGTACCTTTGCCAACCGCCCGCGGACATCCCCTATGTCGGCCGCCCTGCTCTAGTCATCAACCAGACGGCTGGCTGGGTGCTTCGCGATCATGCCGCCGGCCAGCCGGGCTGACGCGAGCCGCACGAGTTCGGCGTACGCGCCCTCCCCGATCAACGCCGTGAGTTCTGGCCCGTACTGCTCGTAGAGGGGTGTCCCTCCGACGTGGGCTTCGGTTGAGCTGCTGCACCACCAGTGCAGGTCGTGTCCACCGCTGCCCCAGTTCCGGCGGCCGAACTCGGTGATGGTGGATACCAGCACCCGGGTGTTGTCCGGGCGATCCACCCATTCCTGTTCGCGGCGAATCGGCAACTGCCAGCAGACGTCGGGCTTGGTCTCCAACGGGTGCTTCCCGGTCCGTAGGGCAAGGGCGTGCAGCGCGCAGCCCTCACCACCGGCGAATCCGGCCCGGTTGTGGAAGATGCAGGCTCCGTCCACCGTTCGAGTGCGCAGCCGATTCTCCTCGTCGCCGACCGAGTCGAGTTCGGTCCAGCCCTTCTGACCCTTCAGATAAAACTGCCAGTGCTGGGGGGTGAGCTGCTTGACGAACTTCTTGACCCGCTTCTCGTCATCGCGGTCGGTGAAGAAGGCGCCATGACTGCAACACCCGTCATGCGGGCGATCCTTGATGATGCCGTGGCAGCCCCGGCCCCAGATGCAGGTCCAGGATGAGTTCAGCCAGGTGAGATCGGCTCGGACGATGTGCTCTTGGTCGTCCGGATCGACGAACTCGACCCACTCACGGGCGAAATCGAGACCGACCTCGGTGGCACGGGGATCATCGACCATACGAAGAGAGTAAGACGGCGGTCAGCTCACACAGTGCATGTACGGCCCGCGAGGACCAACATGACACAGTTTGGGGGTGCGACTCGGAGTTTTGGACGTCGGATCCAACACCGTCCACCTGCTTGTGGTGGACGCCCGGCGCGGTGGCCACCCCACACCCACGCACTCCTCGAAGTCGGTGCTTCGGCTGGCCGAGAACCTCACGAAGAGCGGCCGACTCTCCCCGGCCGGCGAACAGTCCCTCGTCGACGCGGTGGCCCGGGCGAAGAAGGAAGCCCGCAGTGAGGGCTGCGACGACCTGCTCGCCTTCGCCACCTCGGCAGTGCGGGACGCGTCGAATTCCGCGGAGGTCCTCGCCCACGTGCAGCACAAGACCGGCGTGGAACTCGAGGTGTTGACCGGGGAGGACGAGGCCCGCTTGACGTTTCTGGCCGTACGGCGTTGGTACGGCTGGAGCGCAGGCAGGCTGCTGGACCTGGACATCGGCGGGGGTTCCCTCGAGATCGCCGTGGGCGTGGACGAGGAGCCCGAACTCGCGATATCTATACCGCTCGGGGCCGGCCGGATGGCCCGCGAGTTCCTGCGCGGAGATCCGCCGGACAAGAAGCGTGTGGTCGAGCTGCGCGAGCATGCCGAGGCGTGCATGGCGAAACCGGCGAAGGAAATCGCCGCGGTGGGGCCGGTCGACCGGATCGTCGGGACGTCGAAGACGTTCCGGAGTCTTGCCCGGCTTACCGGCGCGGCCCCTTCCAGTGTCGGTCCGCGGGCCAGCCGGCACCTCACCCGCGAGGGTCTTGCCCAGCTCATCGGATTCATCTCCCGGATCTCGTCTGCCGACCTCGCCGAGCTCGACGGCGTGAGCGCGACCCGTTCCGGGCAATTGCTCGCCGGAGCCGTTGTTGCCGAGGTCGCCATGCGAACCCTTGGACTCGGCGCGGTCCAGATTTGTCCGTGGGCCTTGCGCGAAGGGGTCATCCTTAGACGTCTGGATTGGCTGGAGGGGGTGTCATGACCGACGAGCGACGCAACGACGACTCAGTGTCCAATGGCAGGGCCCGTAATGTGGCCGACATCCTTCGCGAAGCCGGAGTCACCAGCACCGGCTCCGGTGGGCGGCGTCGGCGTCGCGACGAGAGCCCCGAGCCGACGGAGGAGTTCGGGACTTTCGAGTCGGTGGGGACTTTCGACACCAGCGAGTTCGGGAGCGAATTCGGCAGTGGCGAATTCGACACCAGCGAGTTCGGCAGTGGCGAGTTCAGCAGCGGCGAGTTCCGCTCCCTCAGCGCCTATCTCCTCGCCCCGGACGCCGCACCACTCTCACCCACGCCTGCCGAAGTAGTCCCGCCGGACAGAACGCCCCCTTCCGTACGGCCCGCCCAGACCCCGCGTCCCGACGTCGGCCCTGCCGAGACCCAGCTTCCGATGACACCGCCCCCGCAGCCGAAGGCAGCACCCCCCCAAGCCGCGGCCCAGGCGTTGCCCAGAGAAGTGCCACGCACCGACACCGGCCCGGTTACCCCCTTCGGCTGGGCAGCCCGCGACTCGGACACGGGGACGAGCCTGCACGCGAAAACAAACTCCTCGTCTGCGTCGCCGTCGGTCTCGAGTAGACCCCGAAAGACCGTCACCGCGCTCGAGGCGCCCGCTGGCGCACCCGAGAACGGCGCCGCCGTCCGGCAAGCGCGGCCGGTCGGCGCGGCCGGCACCTCGCACGCCAACCGTTCGCCTTCACCGTTGGCCAGCAGCCCGGCCGAGGACCCGGAGGAGACCGACGCGGCCCTTCCGCTGCGCGGCGGAGTGGCCAGTTGGGCGATTCTGGCCGTGGAACTGCTGGCAGCTCTGGGACTTGGGGTGGGGGCCTGGTACGCCTTCTCGGCCCTCTGGGAGTTGCTGCCCTACGTCGCCGCCTTCAGTGGCCCGCTGGTCGTGACCGGCTTGGTAGCGGTGGCCGGCGCGCTGCGCGCCCGTACCGGCCGCAATCCCCTCGGCCTTCCGACGCTGTGCATCCTGGTGCTCGCCGGGATGGTGCTCGTGGTACTTCCTGCCGCAACCGTGATCATTCCGTAGGGATAGGGCGGCCGGGCGGAGCCTGGACGGCAGCGTGGCTGGGGTAGGGATAGCGTCCCCTCATGCTCCGATCGTTGATCCTTGCTGCCGCGGGGAACGAAACCGTCAAGAAGGCAGTGGCTGGCGCCCCGATCAGTCGGGAAGTCGTGAGCCGATTCGTGGCCGGCGAGGCGATCGATGACGCCGTGCGCGCGGCGCGGGAACTGTCCGAGGACGGCCTGGCTGTCAGCCTCGATCATCTGGGGGAGGACACCAACGAACTCGCGCAGGCGGTGGCTGCCACCGAGACCTATATCGGCTTGCTCGATCGGCTCGCCGCTGAACACCTCACACCCGCAGCCGAAGTCAGCATCAAGCTGTCGGCCATCGGCCAGAGCGTCGATCCGACTTTCGCACTCGAGCGTGCCCGCGATGTCTGCGCTGCTGCCGAACGCGCGGGGACCACCGTCACTCTCGACATGGAGGACCACACCACCACTGATTCGACCCTGGAGATCCTCGAACTCCTGCGCAAGGACTTTCCGTCCACGGGCGCGGTGGTGCAGTCCTACCTCCGGCGTACCGAGGCCGACTGTGCGGCCTTGACGGGCCTGGGCTCCCGGGTGCGGCTGTGCAAGGGAGCGTATGCCGAGCCGGAGGAGGTTGCCTTTCAGGATGGGCACGATGTCGACCTGTCGTACGTGCGTTGCCTCAACGTCCTGATGGCAGGTCAGGGTCGCCCGATGATCGCCACCCACGACCCGCGGCTGATCGCCATAGCCGGGGAACGAGCGGCGCGGTACGGGCGGATGCCCGAGTCGTGGGAGTACCAGATGCTGTACGGCGTTCGGCCCACCGAGCAGAAGCGGCTGACCGCGCTCGGGCACACCGTCCGGATTTACGTTCCGTTCGGCCAGGAGTGGTACGGGTACCTGATGAGGCGGCTGGCCGAGCGTCCAGCGAACGTGAGCTTCTTCCTCCGAGCCGTGGCGACCAAGGGATGACCTCCAAGATGCCGGCCGAGCGACCAGGGGAAAGCAGTCCGCCTGACCTGGCTGGGGTGAAACTAGCGATTCTGGGCGGCGGCAAGATCGGGGAAGCGCTGCTGTCCGGACTTCTGCGGGGACCGCTGGCCGTGGACCAGATCGTGATCAGCGAACACCACGAGGAGCGGGCGAACCATCTCGCCGACACCTACGGCGTACGAGCGCTATCGGTAGGTGACGCCGTCCGCGCCTGCGACGTCGTGCTCATCGCTGTCAAACCGCAGGACATCGCCACCCTGCTGGAGCAGGTCGCCCCGCACGCCGACCGGCAGGTCGTGATCTCGGTGGCGGCGGGCATCACGACGACTCGGATCGAGGCGGGACTGCCTCCTGGTACCCCGGTTGTGCGCACGATGCCGAATACCCCGGCGTTGGTGGACCAGGCGATGACGGCGATCAGTCCCGGCACCCATGCCACCGAAGAGCATCTCGCGACCGCCGAAGGCGTGTTGGCCAGTGTCGGGCGGGTGATCCGCGTACCCGAGTCCCAACTCGACGCGGTCACCGCTCTGTCGGGCAGCGGCCCCGCGTACTTCTTCTTCCTCGTCGAAGCGATGATCGATGCCGGCATCCTGCTCGGTCTTCCGCGCGCGGTCGCCGCCGAACTGATCGTGCAGACCGCCTTGGGGTCGGCGACCATGCTGCGGGACACCGGAGAACACCCAGTGCAACTGCGCGAGGCGGTCACCTCACCTGGCGGTACGACGATCATGGCCATCCGCGAACTCGAACGTCATGGCGTGCGCGCGGCACTATTGGCCGCCATCGAAGCCGCGCGAGACCGCTCCGTGGAACTGGGCAGAGGCGAGGCCTGACGGAGGCGCGGGGCCGGAAGAAGTTGATCACGGCCAGGTCACGCTTGCGTTCCCTTCGCACCAGCTATCGCTTCTGTCACTCTTGTACCGCTACTGTCACGCCAGGTGCGAGCGTCAGCCGGAGGGGAAGCCGGCGACCGACACGCGCAGACGGTTAGGTGACACTCATGGCGTCCAACTCTGGTTCGGGTACGTCGGGACGTCCGAAGGACGAGTCCGCCGACTCCGGCGACTCTTCGCGCACGACGCCACCGCGAAAGCTGGGCGACCCTTCGCTCGGGGGCCTTTCGTCGGTCTCGTTCCTGACCGTGGCCGAAGTGGCCACCCTCATGCGGGTGTCAAAGATGACGGTCTACCGGTTGCTGCACTCCGGTGAGTTGTCCGGTGTTCGCGTCGGCCGGTCCTTCCGGGTTCCCGAGTCGGCGGTCCACAGCTATCTGCGGGATGCCTTCACCGACACTGCGTGACAGGCGCCCTCTCCGTTAATGGCTTCGCCTAACTTTTCGTGGCTGCTCGCGTCTAGAACCAAGTACGCAGCAACGACGGGTACGGGCTTCTGACCTTCCCCCGGTTTCCCGGACAGTGGTGGTGTGCTGATCATGCCGCGCTCGAGGCGGTGGTGTGTAGCTGTTCGAAGTCGATTGGTGTCCGGTAGCCGAGGGCTGTGTGTCGACGGATGGGGTTGTAGAAGGCTTCGATCCATTCGAAGATCGCGTTGGCCAGGTCGGCGCGGGTGGCCCAGGTGCGGCGGTCGAGTAGTTCGATCTGCATCGAGCCGAAGAAGGACTCCATCAGGCTGTTGTCGTAGGCGCAGGCGACTTTGCCGATCGAGCCCATCAGGCGCTGGCAGCGCATCAACCGCTCGACCCGGCCCCGGCCCACGCTCAGCCGCCGCCCGAGGGTCAGTTCGGCGTGCACCCGTCGTGCGCCATAAGTGCCGCGGGCCGCCCGGTGCACGTCGATGATCACATTCAGCAGGTGCGCGTCGTCGATGTCGCGGGCCGACGGTGGACGCGAGATCCAGTCGTAGCCCGAACGGGACACCTTCAGTACCCGGCACGCCACCGCGGCAGGCAAGCCCTGCGCGGCGAGCTCGCGGACGAGCCGGAACCCTATTTTGGGAGGACGTTCTCCCTGGCGAAGTACGCGCTGGCCCGCTTGAGGATCTCGATCTCCATCGCCTGGACCCGGTTCTCCCGACGAAGCCGGACCAACTCCTTGCGCTCGTCGGTGCTCAGGCCAGGCCGGTGACCCTCATCGACATCGGACAGATCCATTCACCGACGCAGACACGACTCACTGATCTGCAGATCCTTCGCGATCTGCACGACCGGCTTGTCCCGACGCCGGGCCAACTCCACAGCACGACGCTGAACTCCAGCGGCTTCGCAGCAGGCATCCAAGGACTCCTCTCCGAGACGATCATCGCCTCAGAATCGGTGTCCAGGAAACCGGGGGCGACTCAGGGTGGGCTGAGCTGTTGTTGC
This sequence comes from Actinomycetota bacterium, assembly GCA_030860025.1. GTDB lineage: Bacteria > Actinomycetota > Actinomycetes > Mycobacteriales > Geodermatophilaceae > JACCQS01. Next base: position 200 of record JALZIX010000425.1, on the reverse strand, counting down.
TGTGTTGCGTTTCCGGCGCTGCCGGGATCGGGAAGTTCCTTGATCGTATTTTGCCAATCTGCTTGTGCGGCAGGGCTTTTCTCGGTAGACTCGAACACATGTTCGACAGGGAGACCTTGGATCGGGTCTTCGACGGCTTCGCCGCGATGGCCCGCGAGGCCGAACTGCACGGGCTCGGCGGCGCCTTCGGTGACCTCGAA
>JALZIX010000419.1 GCA_030860025.1 Actinomycetota bacterium | reverse complement strand
GACCTCGGGGACTCCGCACCCAACATCGAGGCATCACGCGACGGTGTCACTGCCGGTTACGCGCTGCCGGTGCCCACGGTCGAGACTGGCGCTTTCATCCTGCGAAACATCCTGCTGCGCGCCGAGGTCGACGTGCCATTCCACGCCGCCCCGGTCACCGTCACTCTCGGCTTCGCCGACCGGGCCAACCCGTTCAACGTCAGTGTTCTGTTGTTCGGCGGTGGCGGGTACGTCGAGGTCCAGATCAACAAGGACGGCCTCAAGCGACTCGAGGCATCCTTGGAATTCGGTGCCTCCGTCGCCGTCAACTTCCTGATTGCCTCGGCCGAGGTCCATGCCCTCGGCGGCGTCCGCTACGTCATGGAATCCGCTGAGGTCGTCCTCCTGACCGGCTTCATCCGCATCGGCGGCAGCGTCGACATTCTCGGCCTCATCTCCGTGTCGATCGAGCTCGTGGTCACGCTCACCTACGACCCGCCGAACAACCGCATGATCGGCCGGGCGACGCTCGTCGTCGAAATCGATCTCACGCTGTACTCCGACTCCGTGGAACTCGACACCGGAGACTGGGTGCTCGTCGGTGACCCGATCCGGCGGCGGCTGGGACCATCCCATGACGAGCTCATGGCCGACAGATTCGAAGACCCCCGCAGCGACTCCCCCAACGGCAGGTCCCGCAGCCCATTCGATGAGTGGAAGCGATACCGACAGGCGCTGGCCAGGCCATGAGCGAGCTCGTCTGGGTCGCGGTGCCTGGTGGCCGCATCGAGGTCACCGGTAATGGACAGCGATCAGCGGTGTTGCGGGTTCTCGTCATTCCCCGGCTCGGCGACGAAGCCGAAAGCACGTTGGCAGACCACGGCATGGCGGACTGGCCAGCGACACTGAACTCAGCCCGCTTCGAGATCAGCCTTCGCCGGGCCGGCGATCTGGGTGCGCAGGCCGTCTCCGCGTCGCGCCGTGACCAGGTTCAACCGGGCGTGTGGCAGGCCTTCTTCCGACCGGAGATGGTGGTCAGACCGTGGCGCCAGCCTTCCTACGACACCGATCCAGAGGTCGACCGCACGACGCAGCACGCGGCAAAGATCGCCGAAACCTACGAGCAGGCGGCTCATGATCACGCCCACGGATCGACCAACAACGGCCCGGTCCCGGACGACCGGGGCAGGCTGGCAGCCTTCCTCACCGACGATGACCCACCGGTCCGGCGGGCGGCGGATGGCCGCAAACGGATCCGTGCGGGGACGCCGCCGGACTTCCATCGGGCGGTGTCGCTGCTGCGCGAGCATCCCGCCGTGCTTCGGGCCATGGGGCTGATCTTCGAGCTGACTTTTCCCGCTGATCGGCTGGTCGTGACCGCTGGTGGTCCCCCGGGCGAGGTGAGCGTGCGGTGGCCAGGCGGCTTCCTGCCCGTGTCGTCGCCTTGGACCAGTTTCGACTTCGACGGTCAGCTCTTCCTTCCGGAGTCGACCGACAGCATCACCAAGGGCATGGTCGACCTCAGCGGGGCGACCCCCTCTGGTGGCGCGCCCACACGATGGGAGGTGACCTCGATCGACGTTGACGGCGGCCACGGACGGCTGCGCGACGCGGCCCGGGCAGTTGCTGCAGACTCTGCCCGGGACCGGCCGGCTCAGCTGCCGGCGTTGCGATCGGGCGGATTGACGCTGTTACGCCGTGACCGCGAGGTCGAGTACCGCAGGCGCGGCCGCAACGCTCGAGCGAACGCTGCGCGAGGCTCGTTGACCGACGGACCGGTACTCGATGCCGACAGCCTCCTTCTCGGGTATCGCGTCGACGCCCTCCCTCTAGGACAGAAGTCGGGATGGTTCTCGTTGTGCGAGCGCCTAGCGACCTACGAGGTGGGCGACGACCCAACCCAGCGGCTGGTCATAGGCAACGCCGGGGAGCCCGAAGAAGGTCACGTCAAGGCGCACTCCGCGGTGATCGAAGGCGCCGACGAAGTGCTCCGGGCCGATGAGGCGGTCCTGCGCTGGAGCGGATGGAGCCTGGTGGTGCCCCGGCCCACCTTTGACGGTCACCCCCCGCCGCCAGCCCCCGCCGATCCGGTGCCGATGCCCTACACCTTCAGATGGCGGTTTGATCTCGCGCCGAAACGATTGCCGACGTTGCGATTCGGCCAGAGCTACCAGCTACGGATCCGGGCAGCCGACATTGCAGGTGGCGGCTTCTCCCTGGAGGATCGCCCCGACGGCGATGCGGTGGCCACCGCACCGATGGTCTACACCCGGCACGAGCCGGTTCCCTCTCCTCGGGTGCCGGCACCCGAAGGCCTCCTGGATCGGCACGGCAGGGTCGTTGCTGATGCGCTGGGCCCTGGCGGAGCGATCAGCCAGCTGGTCATCCGCAGCGATCGGGACCTGACCGTTGCACAGTTCGCCGAAGGCAACAGCTATCCGAGCAACGACCAGCGCATTCTGCTTCCCCCATCCGGTTCCGTAGAGCTGGCCGAGCAGCACGGCAAGCTCGACGGAGTTGACGACGAGCGCAGCTTCGCGTGGATTCAGCGGGCACTGCCGCCGCAGGATCCGCCGACGCCCGACCGGGGGCCACCTGTCAGCGCTGGTCTACCCGACCCGGCATCGGGAGGCGTCACGGTGCACCTGCGAGCGGAGGCCGGCGTGCTCCCCGAGGCGCTGACGATCAGTCAGGTGTGGAGCGGCACGTGGCCGGACCTGGCTGCCAAGCCACTACTGCTCGAAGAGGGTCGATCGGGCGATCCGCCGACATTGGAGACCACCGCCGGCTTCCCCCAAGGACTTTCCGTACGGCTGGCCAAGGCGCAACAGGTGACTCTCGAGCTGTCTTCCCTGCTGACCGGCGGCTACCTGGACCAGTTCGCACTCTCGGGTTGGTTGAAGACCCTGCCGACTGACCAGCCTGGCGCCGTGACGCCTGAACAGGCTCAGGCGATCGCGATGCAAGGTCGCAATCCGATGGTGACTCCGGCCACGGTGCTGAACCTGGTGCACGCGGTACGTCGCCCGCTGCAGGATCCGATGGGACCCGTGCGCCCGCAGCGCAGGAACGGCCAGACCTTTGCCGTACTCAGTCACATCGAAGAGCCGCTGCTCAATGTCGACCCGAACAGCACCGTCCAACTCGACGTCCATGCGGCATGGGCCGAGACCGACCCCTGGACGGAGTTCGACCCGAGCTCTGCCCGAAGGGTGTCCCAGCTGATTCGCTCGATCACGATCAACCGGGGAGACACCTCACTTCCGGAGCTGGTGCATGAGTTCGGGGACACCAAGCATCGGGTGGTGACCTACGAGCTCACGGCCGTGAGCCGGTTCAGGCAGTTCTTCGATGACGAGGACGACGAGGTCTTCCTCGCCCGCACCCCCCTTGCCCCGGTCAGCGTGGCGAGCTCGGCTCGCCCAGCTCCGCTGCAGGTGCTGTCCACAGTTCCGGCTTTCCGCTGGGATGCCGACGAGCCTGCCGAGGACTGGGAGAACCTGGAGCGAAACCGGCTGGGCGGTCGACTGCGGATCGAGATGGCCGGGCCTTGGTACGGAACGGGGCAGGGTGAGCAGGTGGGAGTCGTCGTCGCAACAGGCAGCACACCGCCAGTCGACCTGCGGCCGTTCCTCACCCAGGTGGGCCGCGACCCGATCTGGCCCGGCCCCTCGGTCGCCCCGACGTCCCCCGACCCGGCCCGCTGGCCGACTCACCACGTCTTCAGCTCCGCACCGACTGGACCAGCAACGAAGAGACTGGCGGAAAACAGCAAGGAGGTAACCGTCGTCCCGCACGCGGTGTGGGCCAAGGACCGACGTTGGTATGCCGACATCGAGCTGTCCGGGGTCGCCGCCTCCTCCTACTGCCCGTTCGTACAGCTGGCAGTGGTCCGCTACCAGCACAACAGCCTAGAAGGCCTCGAACTATCGACCGTCGTGCGAACCGAACTTGTTCAACTGCTCCCCCACCGGAGACTGCTGATCAGGCGGACCGACGATGCCGTCATCGTCACGCTCGAGGGGCTAGGCCCGTCCGGCGACCGACCCAACCGGGTTAACCTCGCACTCGAACGCTGTGACCTGCCGCCCGGGATGGCTCTTGCCGATGTCGAGCTCACCCGGCTAGGGCCGGACAGCGACGACACTCCGGCTTGGGTGCGAGTCCCAGGATTCGCCGCAACCGGCCTCCTGAACGACACCCTTCCGCCGTTGCGGCTGCCACCGGACCCCGATGGTCGGGCCGGCCCGTACCGCCTCTACGTCCGGGAGACCGAGCAGATCACTCCGGATCCGCGGCCAGGCATCCCAGTATCCTCGCCGGAGGAACTGACCCAGCGGACGGTGTTCGTCGACACAGTCCTGTTGCCCAGCGGATGAGCGTCACGACGGTACGTGAGGGACTGGATCAGTCGCCGCTACCTCAGGGAGTCCCTTGACTGCGGCACTGCACCGAGCACTCATGACTGCAGCCGAGTCGCCAACCGCCAGTTGTGTCGGTGCCGAACCCGAATATGACGTTGGTACGTAGGGAGGGTAGGCCCCCGGCAGCCGCGCATGCCTGGATGTTGGCCTGTTGCGACGATTGGCAGTCATTGATCAGGGCCTGGATTCCGATGATCGCTAAACACGTTGCAGCCCCGATGGCTATGACGATAACGATCGTCGGAACCGGATCAGTACTAGCGATGAAGTCGAAGGTGTTGCCGTCCGGGTCGGTCCAGACTCCCGAGTGAATCTCGTAGCGATCCTCGATCGCGGTCTGCATCAGATACGAGTTGGCAACATAGTCTGACGCATTCCCTTCGTCGTCGTTCAACACCAAGGTGCCGTCCGACTCGCTCAGGGATAGAAGTGAGATGTTCTCCTGTGAGATCTCGACGGAGAGCTCGATCACCTGTTCGTGAATGAGATCAGAAAGCGTGCCTTCGAACAGGACAGGGTCTGCATCGGGGAACGTAGTCATGGTCATGTTCCCGAGCAGGTTCAAGTCCTGGCTGACAAAAGTGACATCGGCTTGGGCATTACCCATCTGCGCCTCCGGGGGCTGATGAACATCGACGAATAGATAGGGACAGATCAGTAGCAGGGGGAGCAAAGCACCGCCGCACCAGCGGGTCAATCAGCCAATCAGCGGTCGCGTAAGGCGTCCAGGATCTGCTCGGCGGCCAGGGACGGCGTGAGTTCCCGGCTTGCACGGCGAGCTGCAGTTCTGGTGCGAGCTTGCGTAGTCAAGTCCTGATCCCTCCAAACCCGAGCACGTGAGAACCGGTACCTGCCAACCGGTTACGGACCCGCGCAGCATACGGATTGCCTCAGCCAGTTCCAGCGCCGCCCGACGTGCGTCGTCCGCGTGCGGACCGTCTGCCTTGTTGACGGCGATGACATCGGTAATTCCGCGGATCCCGCGTTTGATCCCTTGTAGATGATCACCGGTACGCGCCAGGGTGAGCTAGAGGAACGAGTCGACCCGAGCACGCGCCGAACGGCGGCGTTCCCGCCCTTGCGGGCCGGGTCTGGCTACGCTGCGCCCGTGCCGCTCTACGCCGCGTACGGATCAAACATGGATCCAGCGCAGATGCTCCGTCGTTGCCCGCACTCCCCCGAGGCAGGCACGGGGTGGATCCGTGGTTGGCGCCTCACCTTCGGCGGGGAGGAACTGGGTTGGGAGGGAGCGCTGCCCACGATCGTCCCCGCCAACGGTCAGGACGTCTTCGTCGCCCTCTACGACGTCTCAGCCGAGGATCAACGGTTGCTCGATGCTTGGGAGGGCGCGGATCACGACCTCTACATGACGATGCGGGTGCGCGTGCACACGCTCGCCGGAGATGTGCTCGCGTGGACCTACGTCCTCGATGCATTCGAGGGCGGGCTTCCCTCGGCGCGCACCATCGGGCTGATCGCCGATGCGGCGCAGACCGCCGCAGCCCCCGACGACTACGTCGCGGCGCTACGCGCCCGAGACTGCCACTCGATCGGGGACTGACCCCGCTCAGGCCTCCGGCTGGGCGATGTTGACCATCCAGTTGACGCCGAAGCGGTCGAGGAACATGCCGAACTCGGCGCCCCACATCTGCTTCTCGAGCGGCATCATCACGGTGCCGCCGTCGGAGAGCTTCTCCCAGTAACCGCGTAATTCGTCGTCGTCGTCACCGCTCAGGCTGATCGCAACGTTGTCACCGCGGTTGTGTTCCATTCCCGGCGGGGTATCGGCACCCATGAGGGTGAATCCCGCGTCGGTCTCGAGTTGGGCATGCATGATGTTGTTGGCGTCGGGGGTGTCCTGGGCGCCGTATTCGCCGAAAGTGTTCATGACCAACTCGCCGCCGAGGGCTGCCTGGTAGAACTCCATGGCCTGACGCGCGTTGTCGGTGAAGCTGATGTAGGGGTTGAGACGGGAAGCCACCAGATACTCCTTAGTTGATTCACCTTGCTGTGCGGTTGCTGTGCGATTGCTGTGCGGTTCTCCGAGCCAGGCAGCTTGCAGACACCGCCCGACCGAGATGCTGACACTAGCCGCGCGAGGGCCGTTCAGCAGTCCCGGTCGGCGTCGATGTCGGCTTGATCGCCCCAGTGCGGCATGGCGGGATCGAGGATGTGCCGAGGGAGGTGATCTTTTTGGGCGTCCGGGCTGGAAGAGATGGCGGATCAGATCGGCTGGGTCGCGAACCGGGCGCGACCCAAGCGGCCTGGCTGGACCGGTGGGGGGCGCTGCTCGTGATCTACGCGGCGCTGGCCGCCTTGTGCCGGCCGCTCACCCTCACTGCGGCCGCCGCCGTTCTGCTGCCCGGCATTGCGCTGCTTGCACTGATGGTGTGGCGGCTTCCGGAGAGGCAGCCGCCCGTCTTTCGAGGATCCTTCTTGCCATGGGTGGTGTTGGCATTGCTGCTGGGCGGCTGGGAGCTGACCGCGATGGTGTGGGGGAATGACAGCGCCCACCCCACGCTCAGCCTGCTGCTCGATCCCCTCTTGGACACCTATCCAGGGAGACTGGTCGGGTGGCTGGGCTGGCTGGCCTTGGGCCGGTGGCTGGTGACCCGATGACCCCGTACCTCGTGATCCTCGGCGGCTTTGCCGGTCTGCTGGTTGCGATGCTCGCCGTGGACCTTCTCGGCCGGGCCGGCCGGGGACCGTTCACGCCGTTGTCCCACGTCGTGCAGGTGGCGATGGTCCGGCGCAGCGGTCGACTGCTCGTCGGAGCCATCTGGCTCTGGGTCGGCTTTCACTTTCTCGCCCGATGATCCTCTCGCGATCATGGAGCCTGACCGCTTTCCAAAGCAAAATCTGGTCACAGCTCCATGCTCGCGACGGGCGTCAACGGTCGCGGAAGGCGTCCAGGATCTGCTGGGCGGCCAGCGACGGGGTGAGTTCCCCGGCCTGCACGGCGCGTTCCAGTTCCGGGGCAAGTTTGCCTACGGTCGGGTGCTCGCGAAGGTCGCGTTCGAGCGTGTCGCGCACGATCCGCCACGTCCAGCGCACCTGTTGGCGCTTGCGCCGCCATTCCAACTCGCCGTTAGCGGCCAGCTGATCTTGGTGGGCCACCACCTTTGCCCAGACTTCGTCGAGCCCGGTGCCCTCAATTGCCGAACATGTGAGAACGGGTACCTGCCAACCGGTCTCGGCCCCACGCAACATTCGGATGGCTCCGGCAAGCTCCCGGGCAGCCCGCCGTGCGTCGTCGGTGTGCGGGCCGTCGGCCTTGTTGACGGCGATGATGTCAGCGATCTCGAGGATCCCGCGTTTGATCCCCTGTAGCTGGTCGCCGGTGCGCGCCAGGGTCAGGTAGAGGAACGAGTCGACCATGTCGGCGACCGCAACCTCGGACTGACCGACACCGACCGTCTCGACCAGCACGACGTCATAGCCGGCCGCCTCGATGAGGACCATCGATTCCTGAGTCGCCTGGGTGACCCCGCCCAACGTTCCGGCAGTCGGAGCGGGCCGGATGAAAGCCGCATCATCCACCGCAAGGCGGGACATGCGGGTCTTGTCACCGAGGATCGAGCCGCCGCTTCGGGTCGAGGACGGGTCGACGGCCAGGACGGCAACTCGGTGTCCGGCTCGCGTCAGCAACGTCCCCAATGCGTCGATGAACGTCGACTTACCAACTCCGGGGACACCGCTGATCCCGACCCGGCGAGCCGACCCGGCGTGCGGCAGCAGGGCGGCCAGCAACTCCTGGGCCTGCGCCCGGTGATCACTACGCCGGGATTCCACGAGTGTGATCGCCCGCGCGACCGCCGTACGCGATCCGGCCAGCACACCATCCACCAACTGCGCGACCGGACGCGTCACGCTGGGCTCACGAATGTCCCAAACGTTCGGAGAGGGTCTCCAGCAGCTCCTGCGCGGCCGTGGCGATGACAGTTCCGGGCGGGAAGATCGCAGCCGCACCTGCCGCTTTCAGCTCGGCGAAGTCGCCCGTCGGGATGACCCCGCCGACGACGATGAGAATGTTCTGGGCATCCAACTCATTCAACGCCGTTCGCAGCATCGGTACGAGGGTGAGGTGTCCGGCGGCCAACGAGTTGATCCCGACGATGTGCACGTCCGCCTCGACCGCCTGGCGCGCGACTTCCTCGGGGGTCTGGAACAACGGACCGACATCCACGTCGAAACCGAGATCGGCGAACGCGGTGGCGATCACTTTCTGCCCGCGGTCGTGCCCGTCCTGGCCCACCTTGGCTACCAGGATCCGCGGCCGCCGTCCCTGCGCGCGCTCGAACTCCTCGGCCAGTTCCCGGGTCTTCTCGATGCCGTCCACCACACCCGCCTCGTCCCGGTAGACACCGGAGATCGTCCGCACGGTGGCGGAGTGCCGGCCGTAGACCTTCTCCAGCGCGTAGGAGATCTCACCGACCGTGGCCTGGGCACGCGCCGCGTCGATGGCCAGGGTGAGCAGATTGTCGGCCAGGTCAGCGCCGCGTCGTCCCTCGGCAGCCGCCCTCGCCGCGTCGGTGAGCTTGTCAAGCGCAGCTTCACAGGCAGCCGAATCTCGTTCGGCCCGAAGGCTTTTCAGCCGGGCTACCTGCTGCGCCAGTACGTCGGCGTTGTCGATCTTGAGAACATCGATGTCCTCGTCGGCGTCCACCTGGTACTTGTTCACGCCGATCACCGGCTGGCGTCCGGAGTCGATCCGGGCCTGCGTACGGGCGGCAGCCTCTTCGATACGCAGCTTGGGCAGCCCCTCCTCGATCGCCTGGGCCATTCCCCCAGCCGCCTCGACCTCCTCGATGTGTGCCCAGGCGCGCCGGGCGAGATCGTAGGTCAGCTTCTCGACGTAGGCCGACCCGCCCCACGGATCGATCACTCTGGTGGTGCCGGATTCGTGCGCCAGCATCAGCTGGGTGTTGCGGGCGATGCGGGCAGAGAAGTCCGTTGGCAGCGACAGAGCTTCGTCCAACGCGTTGGTGTGCAGCGACTGCGTGTGGCCCTGGGTGGCCGCCATCGCTTCCAGGCAGGTCCGGACGACGTTGTTGAACACGTCCTGGGCAGTGAGCGACCAGCCTGAGGTCTGGCAGTGCGCGCGCAGGGACAGCGACTTGTCCTTCTTGGCCCCGGCGTCTTTAACGAGCTTCGCCCAGAGCAGGCGCCCGGCGCGGAGCTTGGCGACCTCCATGAAGAAGTTCATCCCAACAGCCCAGAAGAAGGACAGTCTGGGGGCGAACACATCGATGTCCAAGCCGGCCGCCTGCCCGGCGCGAATGTACTCCAGTCCGTCGGCCAGCGTGTAGGCAAGTTCCAGGTCGGCGGTCGCACCGGCTTCCTGGATGTGATAGCCGGAGATCGAGATCGAGTTGTACCGCGGCATCTTCTGCGAGGTGTAGCTGAAGATGTCGCTGACCACCTGCATCGACGGCCCGGGCGGGTAGATGTAGGTGTTGCGGACCATGAACTCCTTGAGGATGTCGTTCTGGATCGTTCCGGACAGCTGCTCGGGGGCGACACCTTGCTGCTCGGCGGTGGCGATGTAGAGCGCGAGCACTGGGAGGACCGCACCGTTCATCGTCATCGACACCGACATCTGATCCAGCGGGATGCCGTCAAAGAGTTGGCGCATGTCCAGTATCGAGTCGATCGCGACGCCGGCCATGCCGACATCACCTGGCACCCGCGGATGATCGGAGTCATAACCGCGGTGGGTGGGCAGGTCGAACGCGACCGACAGGCCCTTCTGCCCGGCGGCGAGATTGCGCCGGTAGAACGCGTTGGAGGCGGCCGCGGTGGAGAAACCCGCGTACTGGCGGATCGTCCAGGGTTGGGTCGCGTACATCGTCGGGTAGGGGCCGCGCAGGTACGGCGCGATGCCGGGATAGGTGTCGAGGAAATCCAAGTCAGCGAGATCGGCGCCGGTGTAGAGCGGCGAGGCAGTGATGCCCTCGGGAGTCAGCCAGCCGGCCTCAGCTGCGCTGCGACCGGTCGTCGCCTCGAACTCCTTCGCCCAGTCCAGATGTCCGGGAGGATCGGCGGGCAGCGATCCAAGTTCGAGGTTGCCGAAGTCCGGGATCACCGTGCTCATGACTCCTCCGCGGCGGAGCGTGCGGCGACGACGCTCATGCGGGCCCACCTCCGTCCTCAACCACGCCGAGTTCGTCGAGGACCGTGTTCAGCACACTCAGCGCATCACATCCAGCAAAGACGTGTCCATCGATGCGACCCAGGTCACTGGTCGCCGGTGGCCGGCTTGCAATCCAGACTTGGGTCGCTCCGGCGTCAGCAAATGCCTGTGTGAGCGCTGCGGCCCGCTGCGCGTAGGCATTGTCCGTGCCGCACAGGCAGACGACGGACGTCCCGGAATCAGCGAACGCCGACACGATCGCGCGGTCGCCGTCATCTGCTCCGTTGCCAGGCGTCTCCAGCCCGGCAGCCTGGAACAGGTTCGCTGCGAAGGAGGCGCGGGCGGTCGAGGCGGCGATCGACCCCAGCGTGGCGAGGAAGACCGCCGGCCGGGACTCCCGCTCAGTGGCGACGACATCGACCCGATCCCTTAGGGCTTCGAAGTCCTCCGCGGCTCGCACGACCGGAAGGGTGGGCGGCTCGGGTGCGCTCGGCCTGGCCGGGTAGGGCTCGCGTACGGGGAGCCGCTCGGTCAGGTTGGGGAACTCATTGACCCCGATGATTGCGTCCGCACGGTGCGCCAATCGATCCCGGCGGTCGGCCCACACTGAGGCGATCCGTTCGGTGATCATGCCGCCCGACATCGCAGCGGCAAGGCCCCCGGCCCGCTCGATCTCGGTGAACCAGTCCCAGGCCGCAGCGGCCAGCTGATCGGTGAGTGACTCGACGTACCAGGACCCGCCCGCCGGGTCCAGGACCCGGGCCAGGTGGCCCTCCTCCATGAGTAGCGTCTGAGTGTTGCGCGCGACGCGGCGACCGAAGGCGTCGGGCAGCCCGAGCTCGGTGTCGAACGGCGCGACGGTCACCGCATCAGCACCGCCCACTCCCGCGGCGAAGCAGGCGACCGTGCCACGAAGCATGTTCACCCACGGATCGCGACGGGTCATCATCACCGCTGAGGTGACCGCGTGCTGTCGCTGCCCGCAGGCGTGCGGGGATGCTCCCGAGACATCGCCGACGCGGTTCCATAGCCGGCGCGCGGCCCGCAACGACGCGATGGTCAAGAATTGGTCGGCGCTGGCCGAATACCGGAAGTCCAGGTTGGCAAACGCGGAATCGATGTCGAGCCCACCATCAGTCAGCGCCCGCAGATAGCCCACCCCGGCGGCCAGGGAGTAACCGAGCTCCTCCACGACCCCAGCGCCCGCATCATGGACGACGGTTCCGTCGACCACTAGTGCGCGCAGCGCCGGAAAGTCGTCCAGGCATCGACGGGTCAAGGCAACCGTGTCGGACAGCTCCGGGTCGGCGCCGGTACGAAGGGCGTCACCGAACGGATCCGCACCGAGGTTGCCGAGCAGGGCATCCGCCGCCACGTCGCGGTCCGCAGCCAGGGCGAAGAACTCCTCGGCGGCCTGCACGGTGTCAGGACCGGCCTGCAGGACCACCGGGGCGACGTCGAGCAGCACATCAACCAGTACGTCGGGCAGAGCGGACACGGGGATCGCTCCGGCGCCGAGCACCAGCCACAACGACGTAGCGCCGTTGTTGAGGTCGTCAGCGATCGCCATCTGGGTGACGGCTACGTCGGGGTGCGCGTGCCTGGTCCGGACATCCCAGCCGGTGAGACCCCCGGCGCGCCGTCCGCGTACGAAAGGCGGCAGGCCGGGTACGCCGACGGTGCGGCCGAGATCAGCCGCATCCTGTGCGACGTACAAGGGCGCGACATCGACTCCGTGGCCCAGCGAGTGCCGCAGGGCATCTTCGACCGGCTCAGGTAGCTCGTTTCTGCCAGCCCGGCGCAGAACTGCGGCGATTAGTTCACGCCACTGCTCACGGTCCGGCCGAGGGAAACCGGCGGCCAGGGCAAGCACCTCCGGCGGGGTCACGCCCTCCGGCGGAGCGATCTCCTCGGTCGTGCTGTCCCCCTCGGGGCGCTTGGCCATGCGCGCCGCGCTATCCGGGCTGGCCCGCCAGCGCGCGCAGCGCCGTACGAGCCAGCAGGCGCACTCCGACCGAGAGAGCGCGCTCATCGATGTCGAACGATCCTCGATGGAGATCAAGCGAGGGGCCGCCGCCGTCAGTACCCAAGCGAGCGAGCCCGATCGGCGCGTGGTCGGCGTACCAGGCGAAATCCTCACCGCCCAGGCTCTGCTCGGTTGTGCGGACACCTTCGGTTCCCACGGTCTGTGTCGCGGCGACCCGAAGCACGTCGACCGCCCACGGCGCGTTGACCACGGGAGGAACGCCGCGCTGGTACTCGATCTCGACGTGCGCTCCGGTAGGGGCGACGATCTCGAGGATCAGCCGGCGAACCAGCTTCTCTGCCTCGTCCCACGAGTCTCGGTCCAGCAGTCGGATCGTCCCGTGCAACGTGCCGGTCTCGGGGATCGTGTTGGCCGCGACTCCTGCGCTGACTGCACCCCAGACGATTGAGAGGCCCGCGCGTGGATCGATTTGGCGGGAGAGCAGACCTGGGGTGGCGACGATCACCCGGCCGAGGGCATCGACGAGGTCGACCGTCCGGTGCGGGCGCGCGGTGTGCCCACCCGGGCCGGTGAGGGTGACCGTGACCGCATCGCAGGCGGCGGTGATCGGCCCCGCCCGCAGGCCGACGAGCCCGACGGCCAGAGTCGGGTCGCAGTGCAAAGCGAACGCGCCGACAGCCCCGTCCAGAGCGCCGGTCTTCAGCACTTCCAACGCTCCGCCGGGCACCTGTTCCTCAGCCGGTTGGAAGACACAGCGGATCACCCCGCCGAGGTCTGCTGCTGGGCCGAGTTCCGCCGCCCTGGAAAGGTCGCTCAGCAGGCGGGCCAGGCCAAGCAGGATGGCGGTGTGCGCGTCGTGCCCACACGCGTGGGCGACTCCGTCGATCTGCGATCGGTAGGCCACGTCCTTGGTGTCGTGCAGGGGCAGTGCGTCGATGTCGGCACGCATGACCACCACCGGGCCTTCGCTGCCCACGTCGCAGATGGCGCCGGTTCCGTGGTCGAGGACGGTCGGCGATAGACCGGCGTTCTGGAGTTGCCCCACGATCAAGTCGGTGGTCCAGTGCTCGACGTAACCGAGTTCTGGTCGGGAGTGGATCATGCGCCGTGTCTCGATCAGTTCGGCCGCATGCCGCTCGACCCAGGCGTCGATCCAACGACCCACCCGGTCCTCAGGCATGGCCGGTCCCGTCGAGGAGGTCATGCGTGGCACACCGGCGCAGTTCCTCTCGATCGGATGTCGTTGGCCCGCTCGGACCAGCTTGCCGTTGAAGAGGTCCCGGTGGGAGCCCGACCTCGGCCAACAGACTCCCAGTCTAAGCCGCGGTGTCGCCGCCTGGTCCTGGGCTCGGCTGGTGCCGCAGTGTGACCTCCGGCGCGGTCACGGGAGCCATCGGCGCCGAAGCCGGCGACGGCGCATGACTAGCTCGCTTTCGTCGACCCCGAGCCTGTGGGCGAGCTCGGTTCGGAGTCGATCCAGGGGGATGCCTTCGGCGGCGAGGATCTGCCCAGCCACGCCGTCGGCTTCGGCCAGCCCCAACAGGAGGTGCTCGGTGCCTGTTTCACTGTGGCCGAGTCGCCCCGCGAGTTCCTGGGCGAGCTCGAATGCCTTCTTCAGACGTACAGCAACGCCGAGCAACTCCTTGCGACACGGTTCCCCAACGCCAACCATGTCCACGATGCGCTCATGCACGGCCTCGGGTTTGAGCCCGAGCTGCCGTAGCGCGTCACAGGCCACATTGCCTTCAGTTGCAAGGATGGCCACTAGCACGTGTTCGGTGCCCAGGAAGCCATGCCCGAGTTCTCGGGCCGCAGCGCCGCCGTTCGCCACGACCTCACGAGCAGGGCCGGAGAAGCTTTCGGGCCACGCCGGCACGGAACGGATCTCGCGATCTCTGTATCGCAGATGGGCGGCTTGGCGAGACACGCCCAGTGACTCGCCGATCTCGGCCCATGAGCAACCCGACTCCCGGGCTGAACGCACGAACGAGTCGAGGACGGCATCACCGAGGCTGCTGAGTTCGCTGCTGGCTCGAGTTGCGGCCACCACCCGCCCCAGGGCGTCGTCGGCCTCGGATTCCACGGCTCCGCGAAGTTGCTCGACAGTTACGGGCAGCCTCATGGTGTCAATCTAGCATTGACAGTCTGATACTGGACAGCGGAGGGGCCCGGCAGCGACTCAGCGGCCGCGCATAGGTCAGGATGACGGGCATGACGACGACGATCGCTAGCCCCGATGCTCTGCTCGACATGGTCGGTGCCGACCTCGGGACGAGCGATTGGGTCGAGATCCCCCAGGCCGACGTGAACGCGTTCGCCAAGGCCACCAAGGACGAGCAATGGATCCACGTGGACCCAGAACGCGCGGCCGCGGGACCGTTCGGTCACACGATCGTGCACGGTTACATGACGTTGGCCATGCTGGTTCCCCTTCTGCACAACGCCTTCGACGTTCAGGGCGTAGCCATGGGCATCAACTACGGGCTCAACAAGGTGCGCTTCCCGGCCCCGACACCCGTAGGCTCCCGCATCCGAGCCCATGCCCAACTTGTCTCCGCCGAGCGCGTCGCCGGCGGCGTTCAGGCGGTCGTGGATACGACGGTCGAAGCCGAGGGTGTGGATAAACCGGTCTGCGTGGCGCAATCGATCGTCCGCTATTACCCCGCCCAGTAGACCCGACCCGCGAGCGGATTGAGCCATGTCAACGAGTGATCTCTCCGCCGACGCTGCTGCCGCCGCGCTGCGGGATGCCTTACCGCCCGGCACGCCGACCGTCGCCGTGGTCATGGGCTCGGGCTGGCTGCCCGCCGCCGACATCATCGGAGCGCCGTTGGCCGAAGTCTCGGCGGCTGATCTCCCGGGATTCACCGCTCCCGGCGTGGTAGGGCACAGCGGCAAGATCCGGTTGATCGAGGCAGGTAGTCGGCAAGCGCTGGTGTTCCTCGGCCGTACCCATCTCTACGAGGGTCATGGCGTCGCCCAGGTCGCGCACGCCGTTCGTACGGCGGCCGCTGTTGGTGTCGAAACCGTCATCCTGACCAATGCGGCAGGCGGACTGCGTGAGGGCTTTACCGTCGGCCAACCGGTTCTGATCGGTGACCACCTCAACCTCACGGCTACCTCCCCGCTGGTGGGCGCTGAGTTCATCGACCTCACCGACCTCTATTCGCCACGGCTACGCGAGCTCGCCCGGGAGATCGATCCGGATCTCGCCGAAGGCGTGTATGCCCAGCTGCCCGGCCCGCACTTCGAGACGCCGGCCGAGATCCGAATGCTTCGTGGCTTGGGCGCGGACCTGGTCGGTATGTCGACCGGGCTCGAGGCCATCGCTGCCCGGGCGGTAGGCATGGAGGTCTTCGGGCTCTCACTGGTGACCAACCTCGCCGCGGGGATCACCGGCGTACCGCTGAACCATGTCGAGGTGCTGGAGGTCGGTCAGGCCTCGGCGCAGCGCATGGGTGGGCTCCTGCGCGAGCTGATCAGCCGGCTCTGACATGCCCACCCCGGGCCCCGTAGAGGGTGCCGACCAGCAGTTGTTCGAGGAGGTCTCGTCCTGGATCGCGGGCGACCCACATCCGGGCGACGCCTGCGAGTTGTCTGCACTGCTTACTGCCGCCAGGTCGGGTCGCCAACCCGCCATCGTCGAGTTACGGGAGCGGTTCTCCGGCCCGCTGACCTTCGGCACAGCGGGCCTACGCGGCGCACTTCGGGCCGGGCCGGGTGGGATGAATGCGGCGGTGGTGCGTCGTGCGGCCGCTGGGCTGAGTGCCTACCTGGCCGCAATCAGCAGCGTCGGCCGGGTCGTCATCGGCTACGACGCTCGGCATCGAAGTCAGGAGTTCGCCCACGACAGCGCCGCCGTCCTCGCCGCGGCCGGGTTCCAGGCTCTCGTGCTGCCGCGGCCGCTCCCCACACCGGTGCTCGCCTTCGCGGTCTTGCATTTCTCCGCATTCGCCGGGGTGATGGTGACGGCCAGCCATAACCCGCCCAGGGACAACGGCTACAAGGTCTACCTGGGTGACGGCGCGCAGATCGTTCCGCCCGCCGACGCCGAGATCCAAGCCGCGATCGCCGCGATCGGCCCCGCAGCGGCGATCCCGTTGAGCGGTGACTTCTCGGTTCTCGACGACACCGTGGTCGCCGCGTACGTCGACCAGATCGCCCGCCTGGTCGACCCGGCCTCGCCGCGCAACCTCGCCGTCGCCTACACCGCGATGCACGGTGTCGGTTCGGTCGTGCTTCGCGATGTCTTCGGCCGGGCCGGCTATCCCGCGCCCGACGTGGTCGCCGCACAGGACGAGCCCGACGCTGACTTCCCCACCGTCGGCTTCCCCAATCCGGAGGAGCCCGGGGCGATGGATTTGCTGTTGGGCCTGGTGGCATCAACCGGGTCCGACCTCGGCATCGCCAACGACCCGGACGCTGATCGGTGCGCGATCGCGAGCCAGGGCCGGATGCTCAGCGGCGACGAGGTCGGCGTCCTGCTGGCCGATCACCTTCTTTCCCGGGGCGCTACCGGGACCTTCGCGGCGAGCATCGTGTCCTCCGCACTGCTCGGCAAGATGGCCGCCGCGCACGGGGTCCCGTACGCCGAGACCCTGACCGGCTTCAAATGGATCATGCGGGCGTCAGCAGTCACCGGCGTACCGCTGTCCTTCGGGTACGAGGAGGCGCTTGGCTACGCCGTTGCTCCGCATCTGGTGCGGGACAAGGACGGGATCTCGGCCGCGCTGATGTTCACCGAGTTGACGGCGCGGCTCAAGGCACGTGCTGCTACGCCCGGCGATCGCCTCGACGAAATCGCTGCCAAGCATGGGCTGCATGCCACCGAGCCGATCTCGATCCGCGTGCACGACCTCACCGAGATCGGTCATCTCATGCAACGTTTGCGCCAGGCTCCGCCGACCCAGCTGCTTGGCCGAGCGGTGACTGTCGAGGACCTGCTGCCCGACGCCGACGTCCTCCGTCTCACTGGCTCCGGGGTACGGGTGATCGTGCGGCCCAGTGGTACCGAACCCAAGCTCAAGAGCTATCTGGAGGTCGTCGTGCCAGTCCTGCCCGACGCCGGCATTCTCGGCGCTCGCGGCCGGGCGGCCGAGGAACTGGAGACCCTGCGCGCCGAGGTCCGCGCACTTATTACGTGAAAAGTGCCCTCAGCCGGCCACCTGAGGGCACTTATTACGTGAAATGTCCGGTCAGACCGCGCCGAACTGGCGGTCTCCGGCGTCACCGAGTCCGGGCACGATGTACGCCGAGTCGTTCAGGCCCTCGTCGATGCTGGCGGTGAACACTCGCAGCGGCATGCCGGTGGCCTCGAGCCGGGATAATCCCTCCGGCGCCGCGAGGGTGCACAGGACGGTGATCTCCTCCGCCTCGCGCTCGAGCAGCAACCGGCAGCAGTGCTCCAACGAGCCGCCGGTGGCTAGCATCGGGTCGAGCACGAACACCGGGCGCCCAGCAAGCGAGGTGGGCAGCGACGACATGTAGGCCACGGGCTCGAAGGTCTCCTCATCCCGGGCCAGACCGACAAATCCCATGGTCGCCTCGGGCAGTAGCCCGAAGGCGGCATCGGCCATCCCCAGCCCTGCCCGCAGGACCGGCACCAGTACCGGCGGCGTACTGACCCTGGTTCCCATCGTCGGACCCACGGGTGTCGTGATCGGGTATTCCTCCACCGGGAGGTCGCGGGTCGCCTCGTACAGCAGCATGACCGTGAGTTCGGCCAGCGCGGCGCGGAAGGTGGCGCTGTCGGTCACCTCGTCGCGCATGGTGGTCAGGCGGGCACGGGCGAGCGGATGATCAACCACGGTGGTCTGCACGAGGAGTCACCGTAGCGCCCGACGACGGTCCATTGGTTGGTTCCCGAATTCGGTCAGCGGCGGAAGTGACGCCTAGACTTGTCCATCGTGGCTCCCCCGACCCTCACCAGCACCGATGCTGCGGCGCGGGTCCCACCCGCCTACCTCGACGCCACGCGGGACAACGCGTCGCTGCGTGCGTTCCTGCATGGCCTTCCCGGCGTAGACCAGGTCGGCGCGGAGGCGCGCGTGGCGACCCTGGGCACCCGATCGATCAAGACGACGGCCAAAGCGTGGGCCATCGACACCGCCATCGGGATGATCGACCTGACCACCCTCGAGGGTGCCGACACCCCGGGCAAGGTGGCCTCGCTGTGCGCCAAGGCCCGGCGACCCGATCCGTCCGATCCGGAGTGCCCGTCGACCGCCGCGGTATGCGTCTACGGCGACCTCGTTCCCCACGCCGTGGAAGCGCTGGCGGGCACTGGCATCCACATCGCCGCGGTGGCCACCGCGTTCCCGAGCGGCCGGGCCAGCCGGGAAGTCAAGATCGCCGACGTGCAGGACGCGGTACGCGCCGGAGCCGACGAGATCGACATGGTGATCGATCGTGGAGCGTTCCTGTCGGGGCGCTATCTGGAGGTCTTCGAGGAGATCGTCGCCGTCAAGCAGGCCTGCGGGGATGCCCATCTCAAGGTCATTCTCGAGACCGGTGAACTCGTCACGTACGACAATGTGCGGCGGGCCTCGTGGCTTGCGATGCTGGCCGGCGGTGACTTCATCAAGACATCGACCGGAAAGGTCTCCCCGGCCGCCACCCTGCCGGTCACCCTCGTGATGCTCGAGGCGGTCCGCGACTTCGCCGAGGCCACTGGTCATCGCATCGGCATGAAGCCGGCCGGCGGCATCCGGACCAGCAAGGACGCCATCAAATACCTCGTGCTGATCAACGAGACGACCGGGCCGGAGTGGCTCACCCCGGATCTCTTCCGCTTCGGCGCTTCCAGCCTGCTCAACGACCTGCTCCTGCAGCGGCACAAGCTCCGAACCGGGCATTACTCGGGCCCCGACTATGTCACCGTCGACTGAGTCCGTCGACCAGAGCGAGGCGACAACACTGATGAGTAGCGACGACGCGATCTTCTCCGCGGAGGAGTCATGAGCAGCGCACCTCCCAAGGCCGCGGTGGGCTTCGAATACGCCCCAGCGCCGGAGTCCCGCGCGATCGTTGACCTGCAGCCCTCCTACGGCCTGTTCATCAACGGCGAGTTCGTCGACGGGCACGGAGCCAACTTCAAGTCGATCAGCCCCTCCACCGAGGAGGTGCTCGCCGAGGTTGCCGCTGCGGATGCGACGGACGTCGATGCTGCGGTACGGGCGGCGCGCACTGCGTACAACCGGATTTGGTCCCGCATGGCGCCGGCCGAACGGGGGAAGTACCTCTTCCGGATCGCGCGGATCGTGCAGGAGCGTGCCCGCGAACTGGCGGTGTTGGAGTCCCTCGACAACGGCAAGCCGATCCGCGAGTCACGCGACGTCGACGTTCCGCTGATGGCTGCCCACTTCTTCTACTACGCCGGCTGGGCGGACAAGCTCTCCTACGCCGGATTGGGACCGGATCCGAAGCCGCTGGGCGTTGCGGCCCAAGTCATTCCGTGGAATTTCCCGCTGCTCATGATGGCCTGGAAGATCGCACCGGCTCTCGCCGCGGGTAACACCGTCGTGCTCAAACCAGCCGAGACGACGCCGCTGACCGCGCTGCTGTTCGCCGAGATCTGCCAGCAGGCAGAGCTGCCTCCGGGCGTCGTCAACATCATCACCGGCGCCGGCGACACCGGCCGCGCGCTGGTCGAACATCCCGACATCGACAAGATCGCCTTCACCGGATCCACCGAGGTCGGCCGCCAGATCGCGATGAGCGCGGCCGGCAC
>JALZIX010000407.1 GCA_030860025.1 Actinomycetota bacterium | reverse complement strand
GGCCGAACCGGCCGAGCAGCCAGTTCAGCAACCGGCAGCCGCCGCACCCGAGCCAGCGCGCGCCCCGGCTGCACCCGCTGCGGCGAGCGTGCGCGGCCGCACGGAGAAACTCACTCGGCTGCGCGCGCTGATCGGCACGCGGATGCTCGAGTCACTGCAGGTCAGCGCCCAGCTGACCACGGTCGTCGAGGTCGATCTGACCAACGTCAGCCGGCTGCGCGATCGGGTGAAGAACGACTTCCTCGCTCGAGAAGGCGTGAAGCTCACGTTCCTGCCATTCTTCGCGCTGGCGGCGATCGAGGCGCTGAAGGCGTTCCCGACGGTGAATTCATCGATCGACTCCGAGGCAGGCACGGTTACCTACCACGACAGCGAGAACCTAGGAATCGCCGTGGACACCGAGCGCGGGTTGCTCGTACCCGTGATCCACAACGCGGGTGACCTCAACTTAGGCGGCTTAGCCCGCAAGATCGCCGATCTCGCCGAGCGGACCCGCAACAACAAGGTAACGCCGGACGAATTGGGCGGCGGCACGTTCACGCTGACCAACACCGGCAGCCGTGGCGCGCTGTTCGACACGCCCATCATCAACCAGCCACAGGTAGGGATCCTGGGCACCGGGACGGTCGTCAAACGCCCTGTCGTGGTGGAAGACGCGAATCTGGGCGAGATCATCACGGTGCGCTCGATGGTCTATCTCGCTCTGACCTATGACCACCGTATCGTCGACGGTGCCGACGCGGCCCGCTTCCTGGTCAGCATGAAGGACCGCCTCGAGGGCGGCGACTTCGAGTCATCGCTGGGGCTGTCCTGAAGGTAGCGATCACCGGCGCCTCCGGCCTGATCGGCACGGCGCTGCGTGCCTCGTTGCGCGCCGATGGTCATGAGGTCATCTCGTTCGTACGACGTAGCCCGCGCTCATCCGACGAGGTCAGCTGGGATCCCGCAGCACGGCGCCTCGAACCCAGCGCCCTGGGCGACGTGGACGGCATCGTGCACTTGGCCGGGGCAGGTATCGCAGACAGACGCTGGACCGAATCCCGCAAACGCGAACTGCTCGACAGCCGGGTCAACGGCACCGCCGCGGTGGCCGAAGCCCTGGCGACAGCACCGGCCCGGCACCGATTCCTGATCTCGGCATCCGGCGTTCACTTCTACGGAACGGCAACCGGTACTCGGCCGGTCGACGAAACGGAGCCCAACGGCACCGGTTTCCTTGCCGAGGTGTGCCGGCGCTGGGAGGCCGCCGCGGACCCGGCCCGCGAGGCAGGCGTACGGGTGGTGCATCCGCGCAGCGGACTCGTACTTGCCCGTCGTGGTGGCGTGCTGGGACGACTCTTGCCGCTCTTCCGGCTCGGGGCGGGTGGCCGAATCGGCGACGGCAAGGCGTATTGGCCGTGGATCAGCCTGATCGACGAGATTGCCGCGTTACGGATGCTGATCGACTCCGACCTGTCCGGCCCGGTAAACCTCACCAGCCCTACACCGGTCACCAATGCCGAGTTCACGAAAACGCTAGGTGCGGTGCTCCATCGACCCACGCTGGCAACCGTTCCGCCATTCGCCCTGCGCATCGTGGTGGGCGATTTCGCAGACGAAGGCATCCTGCGGGTTCCACGCGCCTTGCCCGGCGTACTGACCGAGGCCGGCTTCAGTTTCACTCACCCGAGCCTGCGCGCGGCTCTCGAGGAGATCACCGCAGCCTGAGCGGTCAGCCGAGAAGTAGAGCGGTGTGCAGGCGCCAGCCCTGCATTGTCAGAACCAATGTCAGTTCCACTCTGGCCGGGCCCCGGCCGGGGTGTTCGGCCAGCGGCGGAGCGTCGAAGTCGGCCGCTTGAACGGTCTGGTAGTCGCTGAACTCGTCGGTGATCTGCAGTGTCGCGTGCTCACCGACCACTGAGATATCCAGGACCTCTAGCACCTGAGGATTGAAGTCGCGAAGGACTTCCCCGGCCTGCACCAGTCGAGTCACCTCGGTGCTGTCGGTGACCAACTGCGGGCTGTCCGGCGTGAAGACCTGGTCCAGCAGCGAGAGATCACCTGTCGCGAAAGCCAGCGCGCGGCGTTCGTAGAGCAGGGTGAGCAGCCTCACCCACGCGTCGGGCGAGTCGGGAACGGCTCGCTCGTCTATGTGGGCTACCGCCGCAGCCGCCGGACCGACGGGGGCATCCGCTTGGGCTGGAAGTGGCGTCTGGGCACCCAAACCGAGACCCAACACAATCAAGGCGAGTACGGCAAGGATCAGGCAGGCGCTGATCACGGCGCGGCGAGGGACCAGCCGCGCAGTGGAGACAGATCTGGACGGGGGGTCGAAGCCGAGCCCGAGGGCACCGACGCCGGAGGCTGGCTCGCGACGGGTCCCCGGTCCGGCGGCGTGCCGGGCCACCCCGCCGCGGCGGACCTCTCCAGTGATGTCCGGTGCCACCGAATCCGCCGGTGCCGAGCCTGGGTTGGAGCTGTCGTCGGGTGCCGCTGAAGGAAGGTCGGGCCACAGGTAGGGGCCAGTCAGATGAAGCGGCTCGGGCTCGGCCGCATCACGTACGTCGGTGGCGAAGTCCCGAGCACTGCCGCGGGCATCCGGTCGATCGGAAAGCCCGCGGGCGATCACCTCGACCAGCTTCGAGCCCGAGGTGCCCTGCAGCGGTGCCAGGTCGACGCCAGGCCCGCCAGCAGCCAGCTCCCACGTGTCGGCACTGGCACCACCCGACCAGGGTGGTCGACCGGTCAGCGCGTGGTACCCCAGCGCCGCGACACCGAACACATCCGATGCTTTGATAGGCGGCCCGCCGCGAGCCACGCAAGGGTCGAGGTACTCCAGCCGAGCCGATGCAGACGCAGCGGCCGAGTCAGCGGCGAGCGCCCGCCAGATCCCCACGTCGGTGAGGATGGGACGCCCGTCCGGAGTCACCAGAACCGCGGAGGGGGTGAGATTGGCGTGCAGCAAGCCTGCCTCGTGCGCAGCACCAAGTGCCTCAGCGATCGGCGTGAGAAGCGTGACCACCTCGGAACCGCTGAGGCGGTCGCGTTCGGCCAGCAAAGCCGCGAGGCTGATGCCAGTGACGAACTGATGGACCAGCACCACGCTCGGGCCGTCCTGACGGACGTCGAGCAGTCGGGCTACATGTGGATGCCGGAGGTCACGCAGCGCCGACGCTTCGAGCTTCTCGATGTCGATGGCGTCAGCGGCGAGCCACTTGAGTGCCACGTCGGCTCCGCCGGCCTGCGGTCGCGCCCGCCAGACCTCCCCCGTGGCACCGAAGCCGACCAACTCGTTGAGTGTGAAGCCGTCGAGACGTCGCTGCATGGGAATGCACGCTAGGCGGGACGGACCTCGTTCCGCCGCGGCTGTCCACAGGCTGACGCGACCCGACTCAGGGGGGCCCTGAGTCAGCCGAAGGGAAGCGGCAGCTGCGGCGGTCCGTGGGTCGGGTCGACGCCGTCGAAGAGGCTGCTGACCGATTCTCCGACGTGGCTACGCTGAATCGCCTCGGCGAACAGGTCAGCGACAGACCGCACGACCAGGTGGTCCCAGGACTGATCCGGGGGCGGCACGGTGTCGGTTGTGACCACCTCGGTGACCATCGGATGGCTGCCGAGCAAGTCGGCCGCCTTCCCCGTGAACAGCCCATGCGTACAGGCGACCGAGGCACCGGTCGCCCCGTCGGTGGACAGCTTGTCGAGCAGCGTGACGATGGAGCTTCCGGTGGCGATCTCGTCGTCGAGCACGATGGCGTGCCGACCTTCGACATCGCCCACGATGGCGTCGATGATGACCCGGTCATCCGCCAACCGCCGCTTGCTACCAGCAGCCACCGGTGTCCCGAGCAGGCGCGCAAACTGCGTTGCCGTCTTCGCGTTCCCCAGATCAGGCGACACGACCACGGTCTTACTGAGATCCCGGCCGCGGAAGTGCTCTGCCAGTTCACCGATGGCGGTGAGGTGATCGACTGGTACGCCGAAGAACCCATGCACCTGCGGCGCGTGCAGGGCCATGGTGATCACCCGGTTCGCTCCTGCGGTGATCAACAGATCCGCGACGAGTCGGCCACCGATGGAGATTCGCGAGGCATCCTTCTTGTCCGAGCGGGCGTACGCATAGTGCGGGATGACCGCAGTGATCTGCGAGGCAGAGGCCCCGCGGGCCGCGTCCAGCATCAGCAGCAACTCCATCAAATGCTCCTGGGTGGGCGGCACCAGGGGCTGTACGACGTAGACGTCGCGCTGTCGGCAGTTGCCCTGGAGCTGAACCTGCAAACAGTCGTTGCTGAACCTGATGATCGAGGCGTGCGAGAGCTCCACCCCCAGGTGAGCACAGATTCGCTGCGCAAACCCTGGATGGGCATTACCGCTGAACACCACGATCTCCCGCACCGCGGATCAGAATACGTCCAGCAAGGCCCAGTCTCGCATCGGACAACGGCGCGCCGACTAGCCTTGGCTGAATGAGCGCCCCCCTCGTGTTCATCTGGGCTGGCTCCGTCGACTATTCGCGGGCTTGGGAGCGCCAACAGCACCTACATGCCCGGCGGGTGGACGACCGATCCCCGGATACCGTCCTGCTCCTGGAGCATCCGGCCGTCTACACGGCGGGCAAGCGGACCGAGGCCTTCGAGCGGCCCGTCGACGGGACCCCGGTGATCGATGTGGACCGGGGCGGAAAGATCACCTGGCACGGGCCGGGTCAGCTGGTCGGGTACCCGATCATCGCGTTGGGGCAACCCTTGGATGTGGTGGCCTACGTCCGGCGATTGGAAGACGCCCTCATCGCCGTGTGTGCCGATCTCGGCGTGCTGGCTGGTCGGGTGGACGGTCGAAGCGGTGTCTGGCTCGCCGCCGCGCGGAACCGTCCCGAACGCAAGATCGCCGCCATTGGTATCCGGGTGGCGCGCGGGGTGACGATGCACGGTTTTGCGATCAACTGCAACGCCGATCTGAGTGCCTACGACCGGATAGTCCCGTGTGGAATCCGAGATGCCGCGGTGACGTCGTTGAGCCAGGAACTCGGGCGAGACGTCACCGTGCGGGAGATCCTCCCGCACGTGGAAAACCGGCTCGTCGAGGCGCTTTCCGCCGAGCAGGCCCGCGCCGCCTGACCTCAGCCGCCGCCGGCACGGGACAGGAAGAACTCGCGTTCGGCATCGGTCCTGGCCGTGGATGCCGCACGTACCCATGCCCTGCGTGCCTCGGGGGTACGGCACAGACGGTCGAGCAGTTGAGCGCGCGCGGCGTGGGCGTAGCAGTACCCGTCGAGCCGACCGATCGCGATGACGCCGTCGAGGTCGGCCAGCCCGGCTTCCGGTCCGGCCGTGTACGACAGCGCCAGCGAGCGGCCCAGGGCGATCGTGGGGCTCGGCTCTAGCGTGAGCAGCTCGCCGTACAACTCGATGATCTTGCGCCAGTCGGTGCGTTCAACGGTCTGCGACCGCGCGTGCTCGGCGGCAATGGCCGCCTGAAGGGCGAACGGCCCGACGGCGGAACCGTTCATGGCGTATGCGGCGTACCGCAAGCCTTCCTCGGTCATGCTGCGATCCCATGAGTTGCGGTCGGCATCCTCCAGGAGCACCTGTTGACCGTCCGCTCCGATGCGGGAGCCGGCCCGAGCCTGGCTCAGCAACAGCAACCCGAGCAGCCCTGCGCTTTCCCGGTCGTTTCGCCGGATCCGACACAGTGACCGAGCCAAGTAGACAGCCCTCGAGGCCAACTCGTCATCGCGCAGATCCGGGCCGCTGGCCGCAGTGTGTCCCAGCGCGTAGGCGAGGTGGATGGCTCGACGCAGAGCCGGCATCCGCTCGTCGACCGACGTGTCGCCGGGCAACTCCACCGCGACACCTGAGGCCGCGATCCGCTTCTTGGCTCTCGACAGGCGCGCGGCCATGGTGGCTTCCGAGACCAGAAAGCCAGCAGCAATCGCGGTAGTCGCTGCGCCGCAAGCCAAGCGCAACGTGAGGGCTACCTGACCCGCCATGTTCAGTGCGGGATGACAACACAGGACCGCGAGGCGCAGCTCATCGTCAGTCACTGCTTCCACGACCTGGAACTCAGGACTCTCGAGGTGGGTGACCTGGCCAGCCGCAAGCTCGGTGAGTCGCTCGCGAAGCGTCGCTGTCCGGCGAATCCGGTCCACTGCCCGCCTTCGGGCGACGGTCAGCAACCACGCTTCGACAGACTCCGGAATGCCCGCATCGGGCCACGTCTGCAGCGCGAGGAGGAACGCATCGGCGGTGGCCTCCTCCGCGATGTCGAGGTCGCATGCCAGCCGCAGTGTGCCGGCCAGCACGCGACCCCAGTGCTCGCGCTGCGCTGCCTCAGCGGCGCGAGCAACATCGCTCGGTAGCATGCTCAGGACGCGTCGAACTCCCACACTGGGCGCAGTTCGACGTACCCCTGCGGTGCCGGGCAGAGCTTGGCGAACTCAAGTGCCTGCGCATCGTCCTTGGCGCTGACCAGGTAGTAGCCGCCCAGTACCTCCTTGACGTCGGGCAGGGGGTTGTCCATCACGCTTACGTCGTCGGTCCGGGTGTTGCGAAGGAACGTGGCGGTCGAAATAGGCTGAAGCGCCTCACCACCGAGTATTTCCCCGCCGGCCTTGGACACCGACTCGGCGAAGTCACCATGCATCTGCATGACGGCCCCGAAGTCAGCGTCGTTGGCGTCGGTGTCGGTGTAGGCGTCCTGGTTCTCAACGATCGTGATCATGTACTTCGGCATGGTCGTTCACCTTTCTCGTACGGTCGGCCCGGTGCCGCTCCGTCAGCGAGTAGTCGAACGGCGACCCGGGAAATCGACAGCCGCTACGGGGAATTTACGCGGGCGGGCACATACAGTGACCTGCTGCCCGGGCTACCCCAGAACGAAGTTGACGAGCTTCCCCGGAACCGTGATCACCCGGCGAATCGCGGTCTCTCCCAGATGCACGATCACATTGGGATCTTGGCGCGCCGCCGCCTCCATCGCCTCGGCGTCGGCAGCTGCGGGTACGGCGACGCTGCCGCGCAGCTTGCCGTTGACCTGAACCGCGATCTCCACCGTGTCATCCACCAGGTAAGCCGGATCGGCAGTCGGGAAGGCACGCCGCGCCAACGACGTCGGGTGCCACATCCGGGACCACAGTTCTTCGGCGATGTGCGGCGCCAGCGGCGCGATCATCAACACCAACGGCTCCGCGATTCCGCGTGGGACCGCACGATCGGCATAGGCCTGGGTGGCATGGTTGACCAGCTCGGTGATCCGGGCGATCGCGATGTTGAAGCGCAGGGACTCCATCCCACCGCGAACACCTTCGATGACCCGGTGCAGGACCGGCAGACTGGCCCGATCGACCGGGTGATCACCCACCCGAACCGCGCCGGTGTTCTCGTCCACCACCAACCGCCACAGCCGCTGCAGCAGGCGCATCATGCCGATAACTGCCTTGGGATCCCAGGGCCGGGACTGGTCCAGCGGGCCGGTGAACATCTCGTACAGCCGAAACGTGTCCGCCCCGTAGTCGGCGAACATGTCGTCGGGCGTGATCATGTTCTTGAGGCTCTTGCCGATCTTGCCGAACTCCTGCCGCACCGGGACGTCGTTGTAGAAGAACCCCTCTTGACGTGACTCGACCCGCGAGGCGTCCACGTAGATGCCTCGGTCATCGGTGTAGGCCGGCGCTTGCAGCATCCCCTGGTTCACCAGGCGGCGGAACGGTTCGCTGCTGGATACACATCCCAGATCGAAGAGCACTTTGTGCCAGAACCGGGCGTAGAGCAGGTGCAGCACGGCATGCTCGGCGCCGCCCACATACAGATCGACACCGCCCGGATCGCCGTCCTTCCGCGGACCCATCCAATACTTCTCGATCTCGGGATCGCAGAACGCAATGTCGTTGTGTGGATCCAGGTAGCGCAGCTCGTACCAGCACGAGCCCGCCCAGTTGGGCATGGTGTTCGTCTCGCGACGGTAGGTCTTCATCCCGTCGCCGAGGTCCATTTCGACGTACAGCCAGTCGGTTGCCCGAGCCAGCGGGGCCTCCGGTTCACTGGTGACGTCGTCATCGGCGAAGGTCCGCGGCGAGTAGTCCTCGACATCGGGCAACAGCACCGGAAGTGCCAAGTCAGGTACCGCCAGCGGCCGGTCGTCGTCCTCGCCACCGACTGTGTAGACGACCGGGAATGGCTCGCCCCAGTACCGCTGCCGAGAGAACAACCAATCCCGCAAACGGTAGGTCGTCTGCGCCCGGCCGTGACCGGTCTCGACCAACCAGGAGATCATCGCTGCCTTGGCATCGGCCACGGCCAACCCGTTCAGGTCCAGCGAGTCGTTGGCTGAGTTGATCGCCGGGCCTTCCCCGGTGAAGGCCTTGCCCTCGAAGGCGTCCGGCGGCGCGACCGTACGCACGATGGGCAGGCCGTAGGCTTCCGCGAACTCCCAGTCCCGTTCGTCCTGACCCGGGACCGCCATGATCGCTCCGGTGCCGTATCCGAGCAACACGTAATCGGCGATGAAGATCGGGATCTCCTCTCCGGTAGCGGGGTTAGTGGCATAGGTGCCCAGGAAGACACCGCTCTTGACCCGCTGCTCGCTCTGCCGCTCCAGTTCCGACCGCCGGCTCGCCATCTCCTGGTACGCCGCAACGGCTTCAGCTGGGCGGCCCCCGTCCCCCCGCCATGACTGCGCAACCCAGTCAGGCCAATCTGCCGCCGTCAGCTCCTCTACCAAGGGGTGATCCGGGGCCAACACCATGTAGGTCGCACCGAACAGCGTGTCTGGGCGCGTAGTGAAGACCTCGATCACTGGGCCGTCGCCGTTGTCGAAGCCACCGGTCTGGAACACGATGGTGGCGCCGATCGAGCGGCCGATCCAGTTGCGCTGCATCAGCTTGATCGACTCGGGCCACTCCAACCGGTCCAGGTCAGCCAGCAGACGGTCGGCGTACGACGTGATCCGCATCTTCCACTGCCTCAGGGGGCGCCGAAAGACTGGGAAGTTGCCGCGTTCGCTGCGACCGTCGGGGGTGACCTCCTCGTTGGACAGAACCGTGCCCAGGCCGGGGCACCAGTTGACCGGGGCTTCGCTCACATAGGCCAGTCGGTGCGCGTC
>JALZIX010000253.1 GCA_030860025.1 Actinomycetota bacterium | reverse complement strand
TAGCCGTTCTTCTCGGCGATGCCCACGACCACGACGTTGGCGGCCGCGCCGACCATCGTGGTGTTCCCGCCGAGGTCGGCGCCGAGCGCAAGCGCCCACCAGAGCACGTTGCCAGGGTTCCCGGCCTCGTCGGCGAGATCGGCGACAAGAGGTGCCATCGTGGCCACATACGGGATGTTGTCCACGATGCCCGACAGGACGCCGGAGACGAGCAGGATCAGGATGGAGGCCACCAGCAGGTTGCCGCCGGTGACCTCCGTGACGAGTCGCGACAGGGATCCGATCACGCCTACTTTGATCAGCGCACCGACCATGATGAACAAGCCGGCGAAGAACACCAGCGTGGTCCATTCGACTTCGTGGAGGTACTCCTTCGGGGAAAGGCCCGCAATCGAGACGAGCAGTCCGGCCCCAAGCAGCGCGATCACCGAGACTTCCATCTCCAACGCGGAGTGCAGCACGAAGCCGACGGTTACCAGGGTCAGCACCGCGCCGGCTTTGATGAGCAGTGGACGGTTCTCGATGGCTTCCTTTTCGTTGAGGCTCATGACCGCGGCCACCTTCGCCTCGTCGTACACGAACGCCTTGCGAAACAGGAATCGGCACATTCCGAGGTAGACGATCATCAGGAGCACGACGATCGGGGCCATATTCACGAGAAAGTCGTTGAACGTCAGGTCACCACGGCTGGCGATGATGATGTTCGGGGGGTCGCCGATCAATGTGGCGGCGCCGCCGATGTTGGAGGCCAGGACCTCGGCGATGAGGAATGGTACGGGTGGCACCCCGAGGCGGAGACACACCAGCAGGGTGACCGGCGCGATCAGCAGAACCGTCGTGACGTTGTCCAGCAGCGCCGACGCGACAGCGGTGAGAACGACGAAGGTCACCATGACCCGAAAGGGCTTTCCCTTGGCGCGCTTAGCTGCCGAAATGGCCAAGAATTCGAAGACGCCGGTCTCCCGGAGGACGCCCACGATGATCATCATCCCGAGCAGAAGAAAGATGACGTTCCAGTCGACGCCGGTCTCCTCGCTGAAGAACGCGTCCTCGGCGCCCACAACTCCCGCGGCCAGCATGATGCCGGCGCCACCCAGGGCTGCGGCCACCCGGTGGATCCGCTCCGTGACGATAAGTGCATAGGCGGCGACGAAGACAATAACTGCGAAAACAGCCACCGCTCAGCCGGCCGGCAGATAGAGCTCGAGCAAGCGGGCGACAGTGATGCACCCGAGGAACTTTTTACCCTCGACGACGGCCACTAGCGGGCTATGGGCTCGCGCCATCAGGGCAGCCACTTCCATGACTGTGTCCTCGGCTTTGACTACCGGGGGTTCGCGATCCCCCTTGGGGAGCAGGTCTCGCACTGTTCTCCCCGCCAGTCCGGCGAACATGTCATCGGCGGTCTGCTCGTCGATCACTCGAGCCAGCGCCTCGTCGTCCTGGATGTAGCGCGGGATGACAAACCGCAGCACCTGTGACCCGGGCAGAATCGTGTGGGGACTGCCATCGTCGTGACAGACCACGATGCCGGGCAGGTTGCGCTCGGCCATCAATTGCGCAGCCTCCAGCGCATCTGAGCCGAGCGGGACCGCAGGAAAGGGAACAGCTAGGTCACGGGCGTGCACCTGATCAAGCTTAGATGCGAGCGGCCGTTGGCTGCTCAGCGGGCCAGGCTGCGGTCCAGCCGGTCCAGCATGTTCTCCAGTGCCGCCTCGAATTCCGCGTCGCTGTGATCCTCAGCAAGTAGGGGCGCAAGCCGGGCTACCTGCGGGAACGGCACGATAGATGACTCGAAACTGTCCTGAGAAATGCCCGCCTGGGTCAGCGGTTCGGCCATCACATCGTGCTTTGTACGGGCGGCTGCCTCCAGGAGGAGGTGGCCGAGCAGGAAACTGGAGAACGCGCGGTAGGCCGCGATGGCATTGTCGTCGGAGAATCCACGCGAGATCAACTCGCTGAGGAAATCCTCGACGACCTTCAGGCTGCGCAGCGGCGGGCGCAGCCACGGCGCTGCCGGGTGCCGCGTCGCGATCAGTGGGAAGACAGCCGGATGCTCGTGAGCGATCCGCCGTACGCCGTGGGCCAGCCACTGCAAGTAACCCTGCCAGCCGTTCAACGGCTCCATCGAAGCGGGATCGAGGTGCAACTCCGACACCATGCTCTCGACGATGCCCTCGAGCAGGTCCTCGCGACCGTTCACGTACCGGTACAGCGACATTGCTTCGACGCCGAGCTCCTTACCGAGCCCCCGCATCGTGAGCGCCGGCAATCCGTGGTCGTCTACAAACAGCACAGCCGCGGAGATGATCAGCTCGCGGCTCAAAGGAAGCCGCCGTTCGGCGGTGTCCACTCCCTCAGAATCGGTGCCGATCGCCATGCTCACCCCTTCCTGCGCGTCGCCCGTGCCAGTCAGTCTTTCACTGCCTGCCCGTTGAGACCACTCGTAACACGCACCCCACGGACTAGCCGTGAGGTACGAGGGCGATCATCGGGTACAACCGAGGGGTGGACGAGGATGGTCGCGTGGGATTTAGCCGGGTCGCGACCGTCGCGGTGGCGCTGCCTGAGCATCGCTATGAGCAGGCCGAGATCACCTCAATGGTCCGGGGCCTGGTGCTCGCGCCGGGGGACTCTGCACTGCTACTGGAACGGCTGCACGGCAACGCAGGCGTCCAGCAGCGACACCTGGTCCTGCCCCTGGATGCCTATGCCGAGCTGGACGGGTTCGGGGCAGCCAACGAGGTGTTCATCCGGGCCGGTGTAGACCTCGGCGCTCACGCGATCACCGACGCGTTGGACCGAGCCGGACTCAGCCCGCTCGATGTGGACCTGATCGTGGCCACCTCGGTCACCGGGATCGCCGCGCCGTCGCTGGACGCGCTCCTGGTCTCTCGCCTGGGGCTGCGAGCGGACGTGAAGCGGGTACCGATCTTCGGACTGGGGTGCGTGGCCGGCGCCGCGGGGGTTGCCCGCGTGCACGACTACCTGCTGGGTCATCCGGACGATGTAGCGGTACTTCTCTCGGTTGAACTGTGCTCACTCACGGTTCAGCGCGATGATGCCTCGACGGCGAACCTGGTCGCTAGCGGGTTGTTCGGCGACGGCGCGGCGGCCGTGGTCATGACCGGCGCTCGACGCGCAGCCGACGTACCGCACGGTCCGAATGTCGTCGACACTCGCTCCAGGTTCTATGCCGGTACCGAACGCGTCATGGGTTGGGACATCGGTGGTACCGGCTTCCGAATCGTGTTGGACGCCAGCGTCGCCGACGTCGTCGGTGAACACCTCGCCGAAGACATGAAGAGCTTCCTCGCGACGAGTGAGCTCGACATCTCCGACATCGCCCGATGGATCAGCCATCCCGGTGGGCCCAGGGTGCTAACTGCCGTAGAGCGGGCACTGGCCCTCCCCGAGGGTGCGCTGCACCATGCCTGGGCATCGCTGGCCGCGGTCGGCAACCTGTCGTCCGCTTCGGTGCTGCATGTCCTGGCCAGCACGCTCGAGGATCCCGTGCCGGATCCCGGTTCGTACGGCGTGCTGCTGGCCATGGGGCCGGGATTCTGTGCCGAGCTGGTCCTCCTGCGCTGGCCGGAGGTCTGAGCCAGGTGGACTCGCAGGCTTGGTACGTGGTGCTCATTGCCGCCGTTGTCGTTGAGCGGGTCGCCGAACTCGTTGTGTCGAAACGGAACGCGTCCTGGGCACTGAAGCAGGGAGGGGTCGAGACCGGCCGCGCGCATTACCCGCCGATGGTCCTGTTGCACAGCGGACTGCTGGCAGCCTGTGTGATCGAAGTCCTGGTCGCCGACCGACCGTTCTTCCCCGCGCTCGGCTGGCCGATGCTCGCGCTCGTCCTGGCCGCTCAGGCGCTGCGCTGGTGGTGCATCACGACGCTCGGCCGGCGCTGGAACACCCGCATCGTCGTCATACCGGGCCTACCCCTGGTGATGGCCGGACCGTACCGCCGGCTGCGCCACCCGAACTACGTGGCCGTCGTCGTGGAGGGAATCGCGTTGCCCCTGGTGCACTGCGCCTGGATCACGGCGGTGACGTTCACCGTGCTCAACGCGGTCCTCCTGCTGCGCTTCCGGATCCCAGCCGAGGAAAGGGCACTGGAGTCGGCCGCGGCATGACCTCCGGACCGACGGACCTGATCGTCGTCGGCGGGGGGCCGGTCGGGCTTGCCGCGGCCATCGAAGGGCGGCGCGCCGGATTTTCGGTATTGCTCGTCGAGCCGCGGATCGGCCCGGTGGACAAGGCGTGCGGGGAGGGTCTGATGCCCGGAACCGTCGCTGCCCTGCACCGGCTGGGGGTCCCGATCGAGGGCTCCCCGTTCCGCGGCATTCGTTACGTCGCACCCAACGGCCGGACGACGGCAACGCATCTGTTCCGCAGCGGGGTCGGGCTAGGCGTACGCCGTACCGCGCTACATGCCGCCCTGGCCGCACGAGCCGTCGAGGTCGGCGTCAGCCAGCAGACAGCACGGGTGGTGGGCATCCGAGCCGCGGGAGTCGATGGTGGATCCGTTGTCGGTGTCGAACTCGACGACGGCAAAGTCCTGTCCGCGAGCTGGTTACTGGGCTGCGACGGGCTGCATTCGATGGTTCGCCGGGCGTCCGGGCTCGAGCGGGGTAGCGACGGGCGCCGGTTCGGAATCCGCCGCCATGCGGCCGTCGCCCCATGGGCGGACGTCGTCGAGGTCCACTGGTCCTCCGTCGGTGAGGCGTATGTCACCCCCGTCTCCGACCACGAGGTCGGGCTCGCGATTCTCGGGCCGCGCCGATGGGCCTTCGAGGAAGCACTGGCGAGTTTTCCTTCCTTGGCGCAACGTTTGGCCGGCGCCGAGTGGACGACCTCGGCCCGCGGCGCTGGTCCGCTCCAGCAGCGCGTCTCTTCGCCGGCTCGCGGCCGGGTGCTGCTCGTCGGGGATGCAGCCGGGTACGTCGACGCGCTGACCGGTGAGGGGCTGCGGATCGGGCTCGC
>JALZIX010000377.1 GCA_030860025.1 Actinomycetota bacterium | reverse complement strand
CGCTGGCCGCGACCCTGATCGGCATCTTCTTCGTCATACGCACCGCCGGTCCGGCTGACCAGGTGCCACAGGATCAACCCGGACCGATCCTGATGATCCCGGGCCTGGGCGGTTCGACCAGCGGCTTGACCGTGCTCGCCGAGCGACTGCGTGACGACGGGCGCGACGTGACGGTCATGGAGCTACCCGGGGACGGCAGAGGCGACCTGCGCGAGCAAGCTCGGGCGCTGGAAGATGAGGTGACCGCGGCGCTGTCGCGGACCGCGGCGCCCTCGGTGGACCTCGTCGGCTATTCCGCGGGCGGCATTGTCGCCCGGATCTGGGTAGCAGACTTCGGCGGCGACGAACTGGCCCGTCGGATCGTCACCCTTGGCTCCCCGCACCACGGCACACAGTTGGCCTCCATCGCCGGCGACCTCGCCCCGGCCGCGTGCGTCGCGTGTGCGCAAATAGCCCCCGACAGCGACCTACTCCGTGAACTCAACTCAGGCGACGAGACACCGGCCGGCCCCGAGTACGTCACGATCTGGACGTCGCTCGACGAAACCGTCCTTCCGCCGGAGTCCGCACAATTGGACGGTGCCTTGGAGGTTCCGGTTCAGAGCATCTGCGCCGATTCGCCGATCACCCACGGCCAATTGCCGGGCGACGCGTTGGTGGGCGAGATCGTCGCTGAACAACTAGGACCGGATCCACCTGGGGAGCTCTCCATCGCGGACTGCGACCGGCTCAGCTCGTGATGTCCTTGGTCGTGAAGTTTGCCCACGCCGCCGACAGCAGCACGACAACATAGACCGCCTGCAGCCCGATGCCTCGGGTGATGTCACGCCACCTGATCGGGTCGCGGAACAGGTCCGTGAAGGCCAGCCAGTAGCGGGTCGGCAGGTATGGCGAGAGCGCGTCGGCCGCGTCCAGGGTGAACAGCAGCGACGAGGCGATGAGGAAGGCCAACGCACCGAGGGTCGCCGCGAGCGGTGAGTCGGTAAGCGTGGACAGGAACAGCGCCATCGCGGCCACGCCGAGCATCGACAGGGTGATGTAACCGATCGCCATGGCCGTACGTACCGCGACCTCGGTGTTGGTCAGCGTCGTTCCGGAGACACTGGCGGCCACCGACGACGTACCGAACAGATTCACGCCGACCACATAGGCCACGGCGGCGACGGCAACCACGGCCAGCAGGACGAAGACGAAGATCGACACAAGCTTGGCCACGAGCAACCGGGTCCGACCCACCGGACGAACCAGCAGGTAGCGCAGCGTGCCGGACTGAGCCTCCCCGGCAACGGAATCACCCGCGATCACCGCCACCGCGACGGGCAGGAACAACGGCAGGATCACTGCGAGCGCCGCGAGCGGGAAGAACGTTCCGTTGGACAACACGGCGGACAGGAAGGCCGGACCCTCCCCTGGCCGAGGCCCGATGTCGGTGAGTGCCAACAGAACTGCGATCAGCGTCGGAAGGGCGTTGAGCATCACGATCGTCACCCAGGTCCGCGGGCGGCGCAGCATCTTTGTGATCTCGACAGCGATCATCAGGCGAACCGATCCGAGCCGGAGTTGCTGGCGGCCCGGAGTACGACCTGCTCCAGCGTCCGGCGCTCGGGAGCTAGCTCATCGACTCGGATCCCCTCCCGGACGAGCAGCGCGTTGAGCGTCGACGCATCCGCACCCTTGATCGTCAGCCGGTCACCGTCCTTGTTGAGCACGCGTCCGTCGAGCAGCGCGCGGGCCCGGTCGCCGTCGGGCGTACGGACGACGCTGTTGCCGGTCGGCGCGGTCAACGTGGCCAGTTCGTCCTGCACGACGAGTCGTCCCCGGTCCAGAACCCCGACCCGAGTACACAGTTGCTCGACCTCGGCCAGCAGATGGCTGGACAGGAAGACCGTGGTTCCCGCGCCGTGTAGGGCCAGTAGCAGGTCCCGGATCTCCCGGATGCCCTGTGGGTCCAGGCCGTTAGTCGGTTCGTCCAGGACGAGCAACTCCGGTTTGCGCAGGAGCGCCGCGGCGAGCCCCAACCGCTGGTGCATGCCGAGCGAGTACGCCTTGACCGGTCGCTTGTCGACGCCCCCCAAGCCGACCTGCTCGAGCACGGCATCGACGCGCGCCTTGCGGGTGCGTCGAGGACCGCCGACTCCGGCGGCGTCGAGCAACGAGAGGTTGCGGCGCCCGGACAGGTGGGGATAGGCGCCGGGCCCCTCGACCAGCGCTCCGACCTGCGGGAGAACCGTCTTGCCGTGCTTGGGCATTCGCTTTCCGAGGACCTCTATCTGCCCACTGGAGGCGAGTACGAGGCCGAGCAGCATCCGTACGGTGGTCGTCTTTCCCGACCCGTTGGCACCGAGGAACCCGTAGATGTCGCCTTCCCGCACGTCGAGGTCGATCGAGTCCACGGCCAGGATCTGCCCGAATGACTTGGTCAGCCCCATTGTCCGGATCATCAGGGCACCTCGACGATGACAACCCCGGAGGGTGCCGAGGCCGGAGGGTTCTCGCTGAGGTCCTTGGCGGCCTGTTCCAGCGTCGCCAGGTCGACGGTCCCGGTGAGCAGGTAACTCGGGCCCTCAGGTGTCGAAAAGGTGAGCAGTACTGAGAACGGCCCCACCGTGATCGCCGTACCGTACGGGTTGGTCGGGTCGACGTCGGGCGCTTCGAACAACTGCCTGCGCAGTGGCCCGGCGAACTCCTGCCACAACGGTACGGCGACGAGCACGGTGATCCCGCGCCCGTAGCTTCCGACCGAGCCCAGGCCCTCTGCCTGATCCCGGCGGTCCAGTCCGGCCAGTTGATCCAGTGGTACGGAGTCCCCGAACCGGTCCACCGCGGCAACGATGTCATCGACCTCGTCGATCTGGATGTCCGCGCCCGCAGGTGGCACGAACTTCGTCGTTTCCCGGCTGGGTCGCTCGAAATGGATGTCCAGGAACGAGGTGGTCACGGCCGGGACGGAGGACCCCTCCCCGTACACGGCAACCCGCAGCGGCAGGCCCGTGTCCGGATCGATCCAGATCTCCACCGTGTCCACATTCGACTGCGGCTCCCGCGGATGCAGGGCGAGCCCGGGAGCCGAGATCCCGGCGATTCGTTGGGCGGGCAGCCGGGTTACCTCCTCGGCGTCAGCCTCACTGAGCAACCGGCGACCGAGTTCGCTGGGCAACAAGTCGTCCGGGCGTGGGGTCCGCACATCGGGTACCGGACTACGAGTGGCTCGGTTGGCCTCGTACTCCCAGGTCCACGTGGTGGCGCCGCGGCGGTGCACTCCGGTTTCGCCGGTCAGCGTGATCGTGTCCACCCGCCAGTCCTCGGCTCCGCGCCACCACACCCGGGTCGTGGTGCGGTCGGCGAACAGCTCCACGAGTTCGGGAAGCTGATCGTTGATCGGCAGCACCACTCCGCCGATGGACTGGGCATATCCGGAGTAGCTGACATCGGCCGAGTCCTGGACCTTCTGCAGCAACTCCGCCGCGCTGATCTCGGAGTCCGACGCCGGCAGGACCGAGATGACAATCGGAGCGGCGACGAGAACGGCGACCAGCCCCGTCACCAGCCCCCAGCGGTGGCGCGCGCCGATTTCAGCCATGCCTCACGCTACGTCGCCTTCC
>JALZIX010000251.1 GCA_030860025.1 Actinomycetota bacterium | reverse complement strand
CATCAGAAGTACCCGTCCCGCTTGCGGTCTTCCATGGCTGCCTCGCTGGCCCGGTCGTCGGCACGGGTCGCGCCGCGTTCGGTGATCCGGGTCGCATCGACCTCGTCGATGACGTCCTCGATGGTGGCTGCCGTGGACAGGACCGCCCCGGTGCAGGTGGCGTCTCCGATCGTCCGATAGCGGACGGTGCGGCGCTCCACCGGCTCGTCGTCGGCCGGGGTGATCCACAGCCCCGCAGCCAGGTACATACCGTCGCGGAAGAAGACGTCGCGCTCGTGGGCGTAGTAGATGTTCGGCAGCGGTACTCCCGCGTCCCGGATGTAGTGCCAGATATCGGATTCTGTCCAGTTGGACAGCGGGAAGACGCGGATGTGCTCGCCCTTGTTATGACGGCCGTTGTAGATCGACCAAAGTTCCGGGCGCTGATTCTTCGGATCCCACTGGCCGAACTCGTCACGGAAGGAGAAGACCCGCTCCTTTGCTCGCGCCCGCTCCTCGTCGCGCCGCGCTCCACCGAAGACGGCGTCGAAGCGGTGTTCGGTTATCGCGTCCAGCAGCGGCACGATCTGTAACTGGTTGCGGTTCGGGTCGCGCCCCTGCGGCTCGCTGATCCGTCCTGAGTCGATCGCGGCCTGGACGCTGGCGACCTCGAGCCGCACGCCGGTCTGAGCGACGATCCGGTCCCGGTATTCGATGACCTCCGGGAAGTTGTGGCCCGTGTCGATGTGCATCACCGGGAACGGGATGGGGGCAGGAGCGAACGCCCGGATGGCCAGCCACAGCATGACCGCGGAATCTTTGCCCCCGGAAAACAGCAGCACGGGCCGCTCGAATTCGGCCGCGACCTCACGGAAGATGTGTAAGGACTCCGCCTCGAGCGCGGCGAGGTGCGTCAGTTGGTAGGTGGGGGCGGTCACCCAAGGACTCCAGTGCGTTCGGTGGCCAGTAGGGACAACTTTACCGGCCCCGTCACTGACTGTTGCGGACCCGGCTCGCTCAGGCAGGGCGGGCGACGTCGTCGACGCTCGTCGCCTGCATTCTCTCGGGGTAGCCGGTGGTCTCTACGTCGTGCACGGGCAGCCCCAGCTGGGCGCCGAACTTGTGCACCAACTGCGCATTCGGGACGCGCCTGCGGGTCCACACACCGTCAGCGTCCACCAGCACCACAGTTGGTTTGCCGCCTTCGGCCGGCGCCTCGAGGTAGGCCTCCACTCCGGAGCGGGTCTTGGCGAACTCCAGCAGGTACGCGCCGTCTCCGGCGCCCTGACCTCCGCCGCGCTTCTTACGTCCGAACAGTCGCACTGATCCTCCTCGGGTTCTTCCCAGACGTTACCGTCCGGCTGGGAGCCAACGGCTGCCAGGAGCTACCGGGCCACCGATCGATCCGAGAGGTGGTGCGCGACTGCTGGTGGTGAGCGCCCGGGCGATCAGTCCTCGTCTCGACAAAGGCAGAATGGGTGGCCGGCTGGGTCGAACAGGACTCGGACGTTGTCCTGCGGTTGATGGGCACTCACCGTCGCACCGAGGGCGAGCGCCTCAGCGACCGCATCATCGAGGTCGCCAACCTGGAAGTCGAAGTGCATCATCGGCCGCTGCTCCCCGTCCACGGGTGGCCAGACGGGCGTCTGATAGCCAGGTGTCCGCTGGAACACCATGTAGATGGATCCCTGAGGCGCGGCGAGGATGGCCGTGTCCGGTTCCTCGTGACCGATGGGCCAACCGAGCAGCTCTGAGTAGAAATGGGCCAGGGCACCGGGATCCGGCGCCTCGATCGCGGTTCCCCACCACATGCCGTCCGTTCGAGAGCGCATGCCCCTAACCTTTCCCGACTGTCAACCGTGTCCGGAATGCACGCGATGCGCGGTCCGGGCGAGGGGCTCAGCCTGCCGCGGTGAGGACTGCATTGGCGAGGATCGCCTCGCCTGAGTGCCTCGGGCACAACTAGACGTTGAAGCGGAACTCCACGACGTCTCCGTCGGCCATCACGTAGTCCTTGCCCTCGATGCGGACCTTGCCGCGAGCCTTGGCCTCGGCCATCGAGCCGGCGGCCACCAGGTCGTCGTACGAGACGATCTCGGCCTTGATGAACCCACGCTGGAAGTCCGTGTGGATGACTCCAGCCGCTTCTGGGGCCGTCGCGCCCTTGGGAATCGTCCAGGCGCGCGACTCCTTCGGGCCGGCGGTGAGGTAGGTCTGCAGGCCCAACGTGTCGAACCCGATGCGCGCGAGTTGGTGCAGACCGGGCTCGTCCTGGCCGACCGCGGCGAGCAGTTCGGCGGCCTCGTCGTCCGGCAGTTCGGCGAGCTCCGCTTCGATCTTCGCGTCGAGCACGATTGCCTCGGCGGGGGCGACGAGCGCCCGCAGCTCGTCGATGACCGCCGGATCGGCCAACTCCTCCTCGTCGACGTTGAAGACATAAAGGAACGGCTTGGC
The DNA here is from genome assembly GCA_030860025.1 of Actinomycetota bacterium. GTDB lineage: Bacteria > Actinomycetota > Actinomycetes > Mycobacteriales > Geodermatophilaceae > JACCQS01. Next base: position 881 of record JALZIX010000251.1, on the reverse strand, counting down.
GGTGAGCAGGGACAGCTCGGACAAAATCCCCAGATCGACCTTCGAGCCGTACAGGACCTCGCCCTTGTCGAGCAGCGCGGTGGCCTCGGTCGCCGTCTCGAGCACGATGCGGCGGTCCTTGGCCAACCGGACTTCCTTCTCCAGCCTCGGGACCGCCTTCTCGAGGGTCTGCAGATCGGCCAGGACCAGTTCGGTGTTGATCGTCTCGAGGTCGCCCTCCGGAGAGACCCGGCCGTCGACGTGTGCCACGTCGTCGTCGGAGAAGACCCGGATGACCTGACAGATCGCGCTGGCCTCGCGGATGTGGGCCAGGAACTTGTTCCCAAGGCCCTGACCCTCACTGGCACCCCGGACGATCCCTGCAATGTCCACGAAGGAGACTGCGGCAGGCACCAACTTCGCGCTGTTGTGCAACTTGCCGAGGACCTGCAGCCGCTCATCAGGGACGCCGACCACCCCGACATTGGGCTCGATGGTCGCGAACGGATAGTTCGCCGCGAGCACGTCGTTCTTGGTCAGCGCGTTGAACAGGGTGGACTTTCCGACGTTGGGCAGCCCGACGATGCCGATGGTCAAACTCACGAGGTGCCAGGGTACGGCGGTCGCTGCGGCCATTGAGTCAAGGCGTCCTTGTGCCAATAGGTTCGCGTGAAGGACGCCTTCACTCGGGAGGATCGGGTTGTCAGAGGAGCTGGATAACGTCTCGGCATGGACATCATCCTGATCCCCGGTCTATGGCTCGACGGCTCGTCCTGGAGTGAGGTCGCGCCCGCACTCGAACAAGCAGGTCACCGGGTACGGGCGCTCACGCTGCCCGGCCTCGAATCGGTGAATGCCGACCGCAGTGGCATCCGACTCAAGGACCATGTCGACGCGGTCGT